>CAIMFA010000178.1 GCA_903840185.1 uncultured Lentisphaeria bacterium
GTCAGAAAATATTTAACCGGATTACGAAAAAAGGCAACCAGATCGGCGAGATTTATACGAAGCAGTTCGGCCGGCGGAGGCTCCAGTTCGTATTCCAGAAATACTTCCGGGCTGCGCGTCAGAAAGAGCATTTTCGCGGCATTGAGATTCTCGCGGGAATACGAGACCAGCGGCGCCACCGGATGCACAGCATTGGCAGCATCCGGATCTTCAGCGAAATACCGCCAGCTGAACGCCTGCAGCGGATGCTTTATCTTCAGTCGCTGTTCAACCTCTTCGCGATTACTCCCCTGACCGGCGCTCAGGCCAAAGCGATAACCGCACGCGATGTAGTCCAGCAGTTCGCTGACCAGTACGCTCGGAGGATATTCAGTATTGTCTTTATTGCCCTGCCCGGTGTAGCTGATGTAGAAAACATCGCGCGCCGAAATCAGGCTTTCCAGAAACAGAAAACGGTCGTCATTTCTGGCGGAGCGGTCACCGAAACGCGGTTTGGCCGCCATCAGGTCGAAACTCGCGCTTCTGGTCTGTCTGGGGAAACTGCTCTCGTCCATGCCGATCATGCAGATGACCCGGGCAGGAATGCTGCGCAATGGCCGGGCTTCACAGAAAGTCACGCCGCCGCGCAAAAAGCCGCCGCTGACGCTGGTGGAATCCAGGCTGGCTTTCAGCGCGTAAATCATCACTTCCAGACCTGTCCCGTCCTGCAGTCCGCCTTTTTCCATGTTGCCGGTCACAGTATCGGCCGCTTCGCGCAATTTCTGCACGGCCTCGGCAAAACAAGTCTTGCCGGAAAAGAAATTATTGATGATACCGAGTAGAAAACGCTTCCACCACGGCGCGGTAAAAATTTGATTGCCATAGCTGTCCGGTTTGGGATTTTTAATCTCATGAAACATCCCGAACAGCAGCTCCATGAATTCGACAAATCTGCCGAGCAACTCGGCATTCTGTTCGGAAAAGCCGCCGGACGGTAAAATATCTCCGGAATAAGCGCCGGTAAAAATCGCTTCATTCCCCCCTTGCTTCCCCCCCATCGCAAACCCGGCCTGCATCCTGGCAAGCCCGAACCGCCAGGAATTCTCATAAAATGCGGCACCTACAGTCTCTTGCCTGAACTCACGGTCTATCCCCCAGCTGATATTAGCGTCGTATATCCATTGCCGGATAAGCGGCAGCTTGTCCTCCTCGATGCCGAAATGATCGGAAACCGCCGGATTTTCCAGAATATCAAGCAAATCAGGTGCCTTGAACCTGCCTGAACATAGATTGAGAATACCAGTAAACGCAGTGCTTTCAGCATCGGAAGAACTGCGGCGGCGGTCGGCGACAGTCGCGAAAAACCACTGCGGGTCGTCATACTGCCGGGAATTAAATACCGCCTCGATATAAGGGGCATATTTTTCAATCTCCGGGACCAGTACCATAATGTCTTTCGGCAGCAGCGACGGGTCACGTTCGAACATATCAATCAGATTTTCAAACAGCGCTTCGACTTCACGCATCGGACTGTGGCAGGAATGAATCTGAATGCTGCGGTCGCCGGCATCAACCAACTGCTCATCCGGATTAGCATCAACTGCCGGATTGAGTAATTCCTGAATATCGCGTTGAATCTTGTGCAGCAAAGTATCGGCAGGATTATCTTCAAACAGCGGCTCATTGCTTTCTTCATTCAGGGAATTGATCAATCCGAAAAATTCCCGTCCCTGAGTGCCGAGCGAACCCAGCAGACTGTTGCCCTTGACAATATAAAGGTCATTCAGGCGTTCTTCAAGTTCCTGCTTGATGAAATCATCTTTCAGGTCGGATTTTTCCACCAGATTTTTGAGTTCGCGGCTAATCAGGCGCATTTCCTGTTTTCTGCTCAAATCATATTCCCAGGCCTGCATACGGCAGGGATTCAGATAGTAGAAATACACTTCAGTAATTTTCGACACCGCAAAAATCATATCCATGAACGCAGGTGAAAGCGAGGTGAAACCGAAAAAGAAAATCCGCGGCGGAAGCTCAAATGCGCCGCAATCAATTTGCTGTTCCGCACCGCCTGACTCCTGATATAAACCGGGATAGATCAATTTCAGGAAATCCGCATACATGGAAGCAAAATGCGCCGGACGTTTTCCGGAAGACAACCCGTTCCACAACTTCATCTGCCATCTGCTGTCCGGAAACGCCGCCAGCGGGTTTTTCCGTTTGTCCCATTCCGTGATAACATCGGGGCGGAACACCAGATAATTGTCAAAAAGGGTTGCCAGTTGCTCCGCCAGTTGAAACAGTTTAAGTCCGGAGAGGTCATCTGCGATATAATTTTTCAATTGCGCGAAATCGCCATCTGCTTCAATCAATTCCGGCAGCAGGCCGCAAATTTTCCACACCGAGATTTCCGGCGAAGGAAACACATCGCGCTCACAGATGTCCGGCGAAATCGCCCGGAAAATATGATTGCTGATAAACGCCTTCGGAAAAGGGAATTGCAGATTGGCGGCAATGCCGTTAAATTCGGCCAGGCGCAGCGAAAGCCAGCGCTCCATGCCGCGGCTCTGCACTACGATTATTTCCGGAGTGAAAATATCGCCGCCGGCAAAACGGCTGGACAAATCCTGCGCCAGAAGCTCAAGGCGATTGCCGGAAATCAACTTAAAACGATTCTCTCCGGCTAAATTATCTGCAGAAATCATATTTTATCTGTCTTTTGTTGTTTTTCTCAC
>CAIMFA010000179.1 GCA_903840185.1 uncultured Lentisphaeria bacterium
CCCAAAACGCATCAGAAACTTCCCATGATTTGATCTTTGCCATTATGTACTTCCTTTTAGAAGAATAAAATGACACAAATTTTTAATATTTCAACTTTTATTTACGGATAAGCACTAAGCATGCCGCCGAATGCCATTACCGTGCCGAGAATCAATGCCGTCCAGGCTGCTTCGGTAGTTCCGCGTTTCCAGTACAACCCGCCTAGGATCACCGCACCGGCTCCGCCAAGATAAATCGCGCCGGTCAAGGCGAAAAACATAAAAATGTAATCTTTCAGCGGAAACAGCATGCTGAATGTGAATCCGAACAACGCAACACCGAAAATAGACACCCGCAACCAGAGCAAATGCCGTTTGGGGTCTAGCGGCTTATTACGGATCGGCATCAGCACGTCCTGCACAAAAATCGTTCCCCAGGAATGCAGATAGCTGTTGTCGCAGCCGATGGCGCAAGCCACGATGACTGCGGCGAACAACCCCATCATCCCCACAGGCAGAATATTGGACAGAAACAGCGGCACGACCATCTGTTTCTGTATCTGCGGATCGGCAATCAAAGCAATTTGCGCATGGATCGGCGCGGCCATTTCTGCGAATTTCGGCAGATGCAGCACGGCATAAGCAACGAGCGGAATCAGCAGCATACACAACCCGGAAGCAATCCAGCGCCATGAGCCGATGATTCCGGCCATCTGCGCTTCATGCGGGGTCTTGGCCGCGGCGCTGAATCCGGAATTGCCCTGCCATGATCCGCGGTTGTAGATCATACCGAAAACACCGATTAGAAAAAACCAGATATTAAAATCCTGCAAGTCTCCGGTTTTAAACGGATTAATCATAGACTTGCCCTCCGGAGCGATCAGTAGTCCGGCCATAATGTCGTTCCACTCAAATTTGTACATCAGGAAACACATGAGAATCAGAAAAATCAGCATCAACAGGATACCCTGGTAAAAGTCGGCGATCATAATGCTGATCTGACCGCCAGTACAGGCGATGTACAAAGCAATGCCCAGATATATTGCCATGACCAGCGGCAAGGTCGGTGTTTCGAAGGCCCCAATATAAAAATGCTCCGGCATCCCGAAAAAATAGATAATGACGCGAGCTGAAATTAGTGGGAAAATACCATAATTGAACACTCCGGAGACCCAGCAGAGAAACCCGGCGAAATACCGGAACTGGCGACTGTAACGCATTTCAAAAAACTGCGCCAGCGTTAGCGCCCTGGTCTGCCGGAAACGGTAAGTGATGAAGCCGGAGATGCCAAGAATAAGTCCGACCGGCGTTCCGATCATGCCCCACCATACAGTCGACAATCCAGCGTTATACAATGCTTCCCAGCCCGCGACGATTGAAATCGCGCCGCCGAACCCGGCGGAAACGGTCAGCATATACCTTCCAGCCAGACGGTTCGCCGCCAGGAAGTCAGCAACGCTGCGCATATATCTCTTGGCATAAGCCGTAATTCCGATGAGTGATCCCAGCAGAACAATAATTATCGACCAGTCAATCCAGTGCAAATTCATTTGTTAAATATCCTTTTTATCTGATTTTTTGTCAAGTCACGTTATGGTTATCTTCGTATACTTATCCCCATGAGGCCAATAATTACATCATTGGCTATAGCTTCTATTGATATTTTACTCAGCTCTTTTTGCGAGTTTAGCGTAATTCTTTGCACCATTCCATGATTATAATCGCTGAAATACACTGTTTCGTTTTGTGTTTGCAGTGAAGCGTTAAGCCAGTCGTCGAAATTATCCGGATTAACCAGACTGACTGAATGCATTGAGCCGTCAGCATAGGTAACCGTGAAGCGGGCATTCTCCACCCGGCTCTGCATGGGATTGGTAACCCCGATGAAAAGCAGCGCCAGTTCTTCAGCCTTGCCTATCAACGGAATTTCCAGAACGGTCGGAAAATTATCCCATATAGATGCGCAGGCAACATTCAAACCGTCCTCCGGAGTTAAGAATCCAATTCCTGAAGGGGAATAAAACATGCCCTTCCCCTGCCTGAGAGCAGTATCATCTACTTGTACCGCGTTATGGCCGCTCTGATTCCAGTCCCAGGCATATCTGCCGTTTAAACGCATTCCGATTGAATATCCCGCCGGGCGCGGTATTCTGTATTCAAGCGTATGGATTGCCGTTAGAGAGCAATTGAAATACCGGGAAATATCCAGCGGCTCAAATTTGTCCGCCACGCTTTTTTCAACAGGGATCAGTCTTTCTTGAACGGCTTTATTCTGCACTTTAAAGTCAGCCGCCAGCCAAGCGTCATACTGTTCATCTTTAACTCGAATAAATACCGTATGGCTGCCGGATTCAGCTTTTATTTTCGCAGACAACTTGTTATGAGAGAAATAAATCTTTTCAAGCGACCCGGAAGTATCCCGGCAGGCAATTATTTCACCTTCAGATACTTTGGCCGCCAGTTCATTACCCGTAATAACTGCAGCCGGATACTCAATAGTTGGAACCGTATTTTTACCGTGAGTAACCTGTAATCTGATAACGCCAGTGATTGCTGTCTCCACAATCAGATAACAATTATTAACCGCGGCTTCCAGCTTATAATTTACTGGCGCGTCATTCAGTAATACATTTTCAATTCTGGAGGAACGCAACGGCAGTTTTATCTTTTTACAGGCATTCTTTTCACAATGCACAGTAATATTTTCCTGCTCTCCGTTCCGACAATAACTCAGCGCAATATCCTTCAGTTTAATATCCGCCTGCTTCCAGTCAGACGGAAAGTTAGGCGCAATCTCGATCACGCCGTCCACCAGATGGAATCTGATGCCGTAAAGTCCTTCGACAATCAAACGCAGATACGTACTTGAGACATCGGAGAAATCCAGATCTCCTCCATCGGAAACTCCATGAGCGGACAGGACATGAGCTGCCATCCCGGGATTTTTACCCATAAAATAAGCATCGGTTATCGCATCCAGTATCTCAAGGGCATTCTCTTTCAAGCCGCATTGAAAATATACTAATGCCAGATGAATGTTTTCAGCCGTGAACAAACCGCAGGTGGAGTATTTCTTAGGATACCAGTTTGAAGAATATACCAGACGGCCATGCCGGTTGAGTGTCTGCTCATTGCGTAAATCTGTCTCCGTAAACCGGAGCATTTGATACGACTGAAACATATTTGTGACACCGCAGTCGATGGCATGATAAACCGTTGCCAGTTCAGGCGACGGATGAACAAGTTTATTGCCGATGGTGTCAATAAATTCGGCGATGACTCCTTTTCCCGGCAGCCAGAGTTTTTCCTGAATTGCTTTGAATATTTTTTCCGCGCGCGCTTTAAAAGCTGCATCCGGATATCCCAGTTTTTTAGCGATTTTCGCCATCATCAG
>CAIMFA010000180.1 GCA_903840185.1 uncultured Lentisphaeria bacterium
ACATATTAATTTTAAGCCGATTTATGCACGATGATAGCTATATGGTTTTAATCTTGAAAGGGTTAATGTACTGTAGAATTTTCTAATAATGACGCTATATTCTCGTTTCAGCGGATTCAATTTATTATTGAAGCATGGGCGGGAGTTTAAATGACGGACTGGCACTATTTAAAGACTTTTTGTCTGGTACTGACGGCGTTGCTGCTGTTGTCGCTGCCTTTGCGGGCGGGATTTATCGAGCAGCGTGACGGCAGGACAATCATTCATGTGAAAGCCGCCTATCTGCCCGATCCCAATAATCCTGATACTTCCCAGCGAGCTCAGGTTGAAGCGGTCAAAGCGTTTGTTAAAGATTTTCCCAAAATATTTGCGCAGAAATACCGTTCCATATATAAATCAGACCCGCAGAAATACGGCGATTATGACTGGGACAAGGTTGAAATTCAACTGGATAAATTCTCCTCAATTGTGGTGGAAGGCGTGGAAACCGATCTGCTGGCGATTGCCGGCGGCATGGCTCCGGATATCCTGTATATAAATTTCCGCAAGTCGGATAATTATATCCGCAATGGTTTCCTCTATCCGCTGGACGAGTATTACCGGACCATGTCCAAAGAGGAAATCAATTCCCGGATCAACAGCAAGATATGGCCGGTGATTGACCGCAAAGGTCCGGATGGCAAAAAGCATATCTGGGCACTGCCGTTTAACGGCGCTCTGGGCAAGGTGCTGGTATTCCGCAAAGACTTGTTTGATGAGCACGGCATACCGTATCCTGATGAGCACTGGACATGGGATGATTTTTACAATACATGCAAAAAAATAACTGATCCGGCCAAAGGCATCTACGGTGTCAGCATGAGGCGGGGCAAAGATGAATCATGGAACTGGTGCACTTTCCTCTGGTCTGCCGGCGGCGAGGTCATGGAGTATGATCCGGCGGCCGACCGCTGGAAGTGCACGTTTGATTCTGATGCAGCGGTGAAAGCGCTGGATTTCTATACCCGGTTAAGTGCCGAAAAATGGATTGACAAGACCGGCAAGCTCCGGCGCGGTTATGCATATAAAGACGCCCGTGACTCAGGGGCGAAATGGATGCGCGGAGAAATTGCCATGAGCTTTGATTATGTTGATGAGAAGACGCTTTCCATAATCAACCCTGAAACTACCGGAATGGCTCCGGTTCCGAAAGGCCCGGGCGGACATCGCGGCGCGGAACTCAACAGCCGGATGTTCGGTTTGTTCGCGGATATCAAGCAGCCCGCGGTCAGGGACGCCGCCTGGGAATATATGCTTTACTGGGACAGCAGAAAGGCTATGGAAATCAAGACGCGTGTGATGGTCGAAGGCGGCTATGGCCGTTTCGTCAATCCTAAATATCTGCAAATGTTCGGCTACAATGATATTATCCGGCTGGCCCCGAAAAGATGGGCGCGCACATTTGAGGTCGCTATCGAAACAGGGAAGCCTGAGCCTTATGGGAAAAACAGCAATTTCGCGTATGAGCAGATGTCGATTCCGCTGCAGGAGGCAGAGCAGCGGGAATTATCTGATGAACTGCCGGAAGTTGGAACTCCTGAAAGAACCGCGGAATTGAAAGAAATTCTTAATGATGCCTGTGCGGAAGCCAATGAGATCATGATCGGTAATGTTTCAATCAAAGACCGTTTCAACCGCCGGGTGCTGGCGTGTGTGGTGCTGGCCGCGATTGCGCTGGCTTTCGGCTTCGTCTTTAAAAAGATCTTCAAAGTGTTTTCACCGGGAGAGGAGTCCGCCGGAAAAGGGGGATGGCAGTTCCGCAGATATCGCTGGGCCTATATACTGCTGGTTCCGGCGGCGCTGACCATTGTACTCTGGCATTACCTGCCGCTGGCGCGCGGGGCATATATGGCGTTTTTTGATTACAAACTGCTTGGTGATTCCATCTGTGTCGGAGTTGACAACTTCGGCGATATGCTGGTGGACGGCCGCTGGTGGATGTCGTTGTACAACGCGTTGCGTTACAGTTTTCTGATCCTGGCAATGACTTTTCTGCCGCCGGTTATTCTGGCGGTGCTGCTGGATGAAGTACCAAGAGGTAAAATGCTTTTCAGAATTGTTTTCTACCTGCCTGCGGTCATTACGGGGCTGGTTTCAATGGTTTTGTGGAAGCAGTTCTATGAGGATTCTGAAGCCGGGATGCTGAACCGTATTGTGCTGAGCATTCCGGCATGGGGGTTTATTCTGGCCGGCCTGGTTGTTCTGCTGATCTGCCTGGCGTTCGCGAACCGTTTCCGGTTTTACGGCATGTGGCTGCCGATGCTGCTTTTTATCGCTGCCGGAATCCTGCTTTTTGTGACTTTCGCCGGAATGGCGGAGCCGGTTATGATTCATAGCGGCGAGACCTGGCTGGCGTCAATTAAACAATGTTGGCCGCGGTTGTTCCAGTATACGCCGGAACCATACCGATGGCTGTCAGATCCGAACACCGCAATGGTTTCGTGCATCCTGCCGATGCTGTGGGCCGGCATGGGCCCTGGCTGCCTGATCTACCTGGCGGCGATGAAGGGAATTCCGGACGATTATTTCGAGGCTGCCGATATTGACGGTGCGACATTTATTGACAAACTGATTTTTATCGTTTTCCCAATGTTGAAAGTATTGATAATTATCAATTTCGTCGGAGCGTTCATTGGCTCCTGGTACAGTTCCGCTGACAACATTCTGGCAATGACCGGAGGCGGCGCGAATACTGAAACTGCGGCGCTGCATATCTGGTTTACGGCGTTTACTTATCTCAAGTTCGGCCCCGCCGCGGCGATGGCCTGGATGCTGGGTTTCATTCTGATCGGCTTCACTGTCCATCAGCTTCGCATCCTGTCCAAAGTGGAATTTAAAACAACAGGAAAACAATAATGGGCATGATTTCTGAAATCGGACGCAAGTCATTTAAGGTCAGACTGCTGCTTGGCGCCATCTATTGCTGTCTGCTGGCCGGCTCTGTCTTTATGGTTTATCCTTTCTGGCTGATGCTTAGTGGAACATCCAAGAGCGGGGTGGATGTCAGGGAGAGCTCCATTATTCCATCTTTTATTATTGATAAGGACGCTTTTTACCGCAAAGGCGTTGAAGCGTTATTCAATGAAAGCAGCATGAATTTTCAATCGGCTTATTCCGAATCCTCCGGAGACTTTCAAAAAATCCAGCCTCCCTTGAAAATGAGATATAAATTTCTCGATGAATGGGGTGATTTCATTAAAAGTAAAAATTACCCGTTTTACTATTTCGGCGTCGGCTATACCGGCGTTTATGTATCCGGCGGTACCAATCCTATGCTCATGCGCGAGTTCAAGTCCAGGATTTACCAGAAGTATCAGGGCGATATTGAACTGATGAACCGTGAACTCGGAACGGATTTCATCGCCTGGAACGCTTTCCGGGTGAGCATGCAGCCTTATCTGGAACGGCGCTGTATGCCGGACGCCATGTCCAAATTCAATAAACGGTTCTATGAATTCTGTACGGAACAGCCTTTTGAATATCGCTTTTACTTCAGCCCTGAAGGTTTTTACAAGACTATTTATCTGACGGCCCATTATACCAGAAGTATTGAAGTTTACAATCAGGCTCATGCGACCAGTTATTCATCCTGGGATCAGGTCAAGTTTCCGCGCGCTTATCCGGCGGACAAAAACAGTTACACCGATCAGGAGCGCGCCGACTGGGCTGATTATGTCAGAAATGTGCTCAATTTATTCTGGATCCGCGCTGACAGCAAAGCGTTGCCGGTTTATCAGGAATATCTTCAATCGAAATATCCTGATATCGCCGAATTAAACCGCCTTTACGGTTCAAACTACAAATCACATGCCGATATTCCACTGGTTGAGGAAGTGCCTTTTTTCGGTTCGAGGCTTTCCGACTGGGCATCATTTATTCAGGGATGGTATAACCCGCTGACGAACCGACTGTATCAACTGCCGCTGGAAATGACTTATATCAACAGTACGGAATTTGATTTCCGTGATCACCTCAAGGGAAAATTCATTACAATCAATGCGGTCAATAAAGAATTCAGCACCTCATTTCGCGACTGGCTGGATATTTTCCCCCCGCAGCAGGAATATCATTGCTATTACCTGATGAAAGACCGTAATGCGCTCACCTGGGAATTCCTCAAGCGTAATTTTGTCACTGTGGCGGATTACATTCTGCTTCACGGCCGCGGCGTGTTGAATACCTTTATTTACTGCGCTATTGCCATTCTCTGTTCGCTGATTGTGAATCCACTTGCGGCATACGCGCTCAGCCGTTACCGGCCGCCTTCCAGCTATAAAGTGCTGCTGTTCCTGATGCTGACCATGGCGTTTCCGCCGATGGTCACTCAGATTCCCAATTTCCTGCTGCTGCGTGAACTTGGCCTGCTCAATACTTTTGCCGCGCTGATTCTGCCGGCCATGGCCAACGGGTATTCCATTTTCCTGCTCAAAGGTTTTTTTGATTCCCTGCCGCAGGATATTTATGAAAGCGCGGAAATTGACGGCGCCGGGGAATTCCGGGTGTTCTTCTGTATTACAATGAGTCTGTCAAAGCCGATTCTGGCGGTTATTGCGCTGAACGCCTTTCTGGCGGCGTATTCTAATTTCATGATGGCGCTGCTGGTCTGCCAGGATCAGAATATGTGGACGCTGATGCCATGGCTTTACCAGCTTCAGAATACCAGCTGCACCGGGATTATCTTGTCTTCGCTGATCATTGCGGCGATTCCGACGTTTATCATTTTCACGTTCTGTCAGAACATAATTATGCGCGGCCTTATACTGCCGGTGGAGAAGTAACGCTATGAAATTAAAATTTTTGCTGATCGGGGTATTGTCCGGGCTGGTCAATTGCGCGGCGGTGATGCTTTCCGCGCAGGAAGTTTCGATTGATGAGCAGAACAAGGCTTTCGCCGATAAATGGTCGGTCGTCGCGGATGAACTGGAGCGGCTTAATCCAGGCTGGAACGCCCGTGAGAATGTTGAATTTTTTGAACAGAAAAATGATCGCAGAAATATTATTTCGCTGCTGAGAAATAAGACAACGGCGGTAACCGGTATTGAGTTGATCGGAGAGAAATTGCGGTATATATCGCCGCTGTGCGCATTGCCGCTGCAGAATCTGGCCTTCAACAATTGCAATATCGCGCATCTGCAGGAGCTGGGCAAAACTGATTTGGAGAATCTCTGGATCATTGACTGTAAAGTGAACACTGATTCCCTGAAGAAATTGAAGATAAAAGGCTTTTACTGGGAAGGAAAGAATTTCGGCGATAAAGACATCAGCATGCTGCCGTCAACCATTGAAACTTTGTACCTGAAAAATACAGCAATCACTAATCTGAATTTCAGCACTGATGCTAAAATCAAGCGGCTTACGTTGATTGCCAACTCCGGACTGACGGATTACGCGCCTTTGAAAGAATTCCGGCAGTTGACGGCGCTGACGGTAAAAGACCAGCCTCAATTCAGAAAAATGGATTTTCTGCCTGCGCTGAATCAGCTGGATGAGTTGGCGCTGACCGGTACCTCCGTCAATAATCTTGACTTGTTGAAAGGGCGCACTTTAAATATTTTAACCTTCCGCGATTGCGCGTTGTTCCAGCTTGATGTGCTGAGCTCGATGAAAATCAATAACCTGACTCTCGGCGAAATGGATATAAGTGTAATTCCTGAACTGGGTAACAGCGGCCTGGAAGCTTTGACGATTGTGAATATGCCGGTAAAAACGCTTGATTTCATCGAAGGCCTGCAACTGAAAACTTTAAATCTGATTAATACTCCGGTCAAGGATATTTCGATCATTCATGATATGCCGGTTACCAGCCTTAATATTCAGGGCAGTCAGGTTGAAGATATCTCATGGCTGGATGGCAAGACCCTTGATTTTCTGGATCTGTCGCATACCCCGGCCGGCAAAAAAGAATTGCCTAAAAACATGAAAGTGAAAAAAATGATTAACATCCGTACCGGACCTAGAATTAACAACTTTTAAGACAAGACATGTGCAGCATAATGGCAATGCTGCAGTTAAGTACATTACTATGGAGAACACAATGAGTTCCAATGATGATTTTTTTATAAACTTTGACGCTAAAAAACTGTCGGAAGCCGATCTGGTCCGGCTGCTTGAATACCATAACCGCTGCTACTGGGAAAAGGGCGAACAGGAGATTTCCGACGACCGCTATGACGAACTGCTGCGGGCGCTGGAGAAAATCAATCCCGAGCATCCGCTGGTGCTGGCTGTCCACGCCCCGGCTGTGGCCGGTTCCGGGAAGGTTACTCATGCCCGGCCGATGCTGTCGCTGGACAAAGCCTATTCGCTGGAGGAAGTGCTGGAATGGGCGGGCAAGTATATCCGCGGCGAGGACGAACTGCTGCTGATTCAGCCGAAGTACGACGGCATCTCCGCGAATTTCGCCAACGGCGTTCTGGCTACCCGCGGCGACGGCGAAACAGGGG
>CAIMFA010000181.1 GCA_903840185.1 uncultured Lentisphaeria bacterium
CGCCCCCCTGCCCCGCTATGCCGGTCTCTATGCAACAGCCTGGGCGATAATCAACCATGAACACAAGCACGGCGTCACCTGGCATCAAATGACAACGGAAATTGACGCCGGCAATATTCTTAAACAGCAGGCAGTTTCAATTTCTCCCTATGATACATCAGTATCGCTTAACGTAAAATGCGTACAAGAGGCGCTTGGCGCCTTTGAATCACTTGTACAAGACCTGAAAGACGGGACTGTCATTACAAAACATCAGGACTTAGATCAGCGCACATATAACCCCCAGTATCAGCGTCCGGCAGACGCCTGCGTCATTGATTTTAACCATAGTGTCGAAAATATTTCTGCGCTGGCAAGAGCGCTGACTTTCGGAGATTACGAAAATCCGCTGGGAACGCTTAAATTCATGTGGGAAGATGTATTCTACATCGTCCGTGAACTCAGTATTGCAAACAGAAAAAGTACATGCGAACCGGGGAAAATAGTTGAAGTCAATACCGGGAAAGGCAGCATTTGCGTCGCCGCCGGAAACGGAATTGTCAAACTGTCCGGTATATGCGATCCGGAAGGCAACCCGGTAGAAGTTGCATCCATCGGTCTGCAAACAGGACAACTACTGACTGATAATTTCAACCGGAAGCTGCTTGACCGGTATTATAAAGAATGCGCCGCCGCGGAAATGTTCTGGATAAAACAGTTACGCGATGTGCAGCTTCCGGATGTTGCTGTCCTGCCCGCGGGAGAGCAAATCAGTTCCAGCTACATCAATACTGTCACGCTTGACTATACACCGGATCCTGAGACCAGTCCGGCATCTGTTTTCATGTTGTTTCTGGCAAGAATTTCCTGTGAAGAGGAATTTGACATTCCGGTCAATACCGGTTATTCAGCAGGAACAGACTTCCCATCTGTCTTCACTGACACTGTGCCGCTGCGATTAAAGCTTAATTTTTTAAAAACAGCGGCAGAGAACCTTGTAATAATAGAGAAAAAACTGAAATCGCTTCCCGATAAAAAAACATTCTGCCGGGATATTTTCACCAGATACAGGGATCTCCATAAGCTTACTCGAATTCAGTACAAAATCAAGATCACAAGCAGCGGCGTTTGTGAACTGGAACTTTATCAGCAGCACACGGAAAAATTTATTAAATGCTATTATGATTTTTGTGCCGGCTTGCAAAAATCAGCAGATGCGCCGCTTGGAGAAATATCAATTTTGTCAGAGCTGGAAACGTCCAGGATTATTTATGAATGTAATAATACATACCGCAATTTTGATCTGGATACTCCATATATCCGCCAATTTGAAAAACAGGCGGAAAAATATCCGGAAAAGATTGCGGTAAAAAGCACTGCGGGTTCATTGACCTACAAGGAATTGAATTACCGTGCAAACTGCCTGGCAGACCATTTACTCCGTCAGGACATCGGCAGCAACCGTATTATCGGCGTGTTGACAGATAAATCGCTGGAAATGGCTGCAGCCATACTTGCCATTTTCAAAGCCGGCTGCACGTATATGCCGCTGGATGTTCAACGGCAGTCACCGGAAAGAATTGAGACAATGATCTATGATTCCGGGACGTCAGTCATCCTGTCAGCATTAAGGGAAGGCTCACAACAGCCATGTAATATACCAGGCTATATCAAGATTATTAATCTTACAGATTCAAGGTTGTATTCCCGGACTGACTCCGTCAAACCGCCGGATACAGCTATCTCAACAAGTGATACCGCGTATATTATGTACACCTCCGGTTCAACCGGCACGCCGAAGGGAGTGATGATCTCTCAGTCCAACCTGTTGAACCATAACTATTCCGTCATCAGCGATTACGCGCTGACCGCAAGCGATAACGTTTTGCAATTCAGTACGCTTGGCTTCGACATCTCGGTGGAGGAAATCTTCCCCTGCTGGCTGACTGGCGGCACCCTGGTATTCATGCCGGACAATATGCTGGAATCTCCGGCAAGTCTGCTCGAATTCATCAGAAAGGAAAAAATCTCATTCCTTGATCTGCCCACTTCGTATTGGCACGAGCTTGCCGCTATGCAGAAACTGGCGTTCCCTGATTGCGTCAGAATTATTGCCATCGGCGGCGAAAAAGCATCTCCTGAACGATTCGCCCGCTGGCGGAAATACGTTCCGCAAACCAGAGTCATCAATACCTACGGCCCCACAGAAACGACTGTAATCGCCACACTTGGCGATAACCCGGAAACTATCGGCAGGCCAATAGCTAACACTCATATTTATGTGCTGGATAAATTAATGCAGCTGGTTCCAGCCGGCATCGAAGGCGAACTTTATATTGCAGGAGCGCTTGTAGCCCAGGGCTACCTCAACAGACCGGCGGAAACAGCCGCGGCGTTCATGGATAATCCATTTGTCAAAGGCGAGCGGATGTACAAGACAGGAGACAAAGTAAAGTTTGCGTCAAACGGCGAACTGATATTTACCGGCAGAATGGATGACCAGTTCAAAATCCGCGGATTCAGGGTGGAGCCTGGTGATATAGAAATGGTTTTATCCAGCCATCCGGAAATCCGCACTGCCGTAGTAAGACTATGGCAAAATGAAAAAACCGGTTTGAAATCATTAGCAGCATATTTCGTTCCGTCTGTAAAAACTTACAGTTTGAGTAATATTCACGATTTTGTAAAATCTCAATTGCCGGAATATATGGTTCCGGCATATTTCACCGCGATAGACTCGATTCCCATGACTCCCAATGGCAAAATCAACCGCAAAGCACTGCCGCCACCCGATATTGAAATTGCTTCCAATGAAGAAAATAAGGAATCGTCAGAACCATGCAGCCCGCTGGAAATGCAGATACGGCTGGCCTTCTCCAAGATATTGAATATAAAGAATATTGATGGGGACACTAATTTACTCGCGTCAGACATAGATTCGCTTTCCGCTATAAAATTAATAATGGAAATCGAAACTAAAACCGGGGCAAAAATTCCAGTGGAAAAACTATATCAGTCCATGTCTGTTAACGCAATATGCAATTATATCCGTGACAGCAGCAGTCATGAACAAACCTGGAATCCGGTAATCAAACTGGCCGGTGGCGAAGATAAAACTCCGCTGTTCCTGATTCATACCACACCCGGCGATGTTCTTGGGTACATAAACCTGGTCCATCATCTTGACGACCGTCCGGTATACGGTATTCAGTCTCTCGGGCTTAAATCTCCTGAAAAAGCGCATAGATCTATTGAAACAATGGCTGCTTATTACATTTCAGAGATCTTTGATATTTATCCGGAAGGACCGTACTTGCTCTGCGGATGGTGTTTCGGCGGTTATGTCGCATATGAAATGGCGCAACAACTTAAGAGCATGGGCAGACAGGTCGCTTTTCTTGGTTTGATAGAAACCTATGCCCATCTGAAACCGTCATTCTTCAACTATACACAGCGCATTTCCGCAGTTGTTCAATGGAGACCTGGCGACTATATCAATTATGTTAATTTCAAACTCAAACGCAGATTTCATCACGATTGGAATATTGAGCAACTGGATTTTATATCACAGCGTTTTGCCAACACCAGCA
>CAIMFA010000182.1 GCA_903840185.1 uncultured Lentisphaeria bacterium
AATTCAAAGACCTTACCGTGGCCTCCTCCATCTCCGATTATTCCACCGTTAATTTTCACTTTCCAGAAGTCATCTCCGCAAATCCGCAGCGTGGCTTCAGCAGGAAGTTTATCAAGTGAAAATGACTGTCTTCCGAAAACTGTCTTGTTCTCACTTTGTAGAAAATCAGGATGCGCCACCCAGTTGGCATTAAGTAAAACCGATTTCTGATGAAACCCATATTTCCCAGGAGCATCGGTGATTTCCTCTTTAAATACCGGAGTCGGCTCTATGATAATTGGCTTGGAACTTAGAATCAGCACACTTAGAGGTGGCAGAGCAAATGTGTCGGATCTCACTTCCATGCCATCTGGAGACTGATAAAATTTGCCGGAGAGTTTCAGAGTAACTTCACGATTTTTCTGACTTTCATTAACAGCTATGACTATGGTTTGGTCATTAGCAGTGCGCGCACATATTCTGACATCCTTATATCCTGAATCCATTGCAATGTCGCTTCCGATTGTCCATATTTTGGTAACGGCGTTTAATTCATGGTTTATGTCCGCCAGGACAGCCCAGTCCTTGGAGTAAATATCTTTAGGAATGCCTTTTACATCACCGAACCAGACAATTCCGGTGGCGCCATGGGTAATCGCATTGTAAAGCATAAAACGTAATTGTTCCCGACTGGGACGCGGTTTTATTTCATCAAGTTTGCCTCTTAATTCACTCCAGCCGAAAGCCTGCAATACCATCCAGACCGGCTTTTGTCCCCAGGCGGAAGCCGATACCAGATCCGCATAATCTCCCACGCAACTTATAGAACGGTTTGGAAGATCGCTGTGAGCGGAACCGTCAGGCACCGGATAAATATCAGCTCCGATAACATCAGCTTGCCTTGAATAGCGGCGGACACCCTCCGGCGACTGCCGGGGCGTATCAGAACTGCCCGTCATGCGAGGTGCATGATTCTGCCATACAATATAATCGGGAGCGTATTTGAAATAAAAACGGTAATTACGCTGGAGAGAGCTTAGCGGAGTATTATTCCAAGCTGATTCATCATCCAGCCAGCCAATGAAATTAGTGGTTTCGGATGCTATTTTGTTCCACTTGATGATATTTTTGCGCAAAGTTTCTTCACCGGTTCCGTGCTGCCTCCCAAGTTCGTTCCAGTTCACAACAGCCAAATTATATTTGGATGTATAATCATACATATACTTGGTCAGTGGCAGGTCTGAGGCAAATCCTCCGATATTGACAGTATTTATCCCACTTTGCGAATAAACCCTGAGCGCATCCGGAGTAAGCCGCGGCTCCAATAATATAATCGGGAAAAACGGTTTTCCGTCCAATGTCATCCGATGATCTTGCGTAAAGGCAATTCCTTTAACTTGAGGTTTACGAATACGGAAAAGATCATTCTCAATAAGTTTTTGATCGCCGCTGCCGCTTTCATAGCGAAGCTCATAAGCGTTCTCCGGCAAGTCAGGCAGAATTATTTCCGCCGTACCGGTTTTGCGGACCGGGAGATTTTCAAACTTATAACGCTTAACCTCCTTGCCATCTATTTCTGAAAGAATCACCGTCAATGCTGGGTCCGGCAGATGATATTCCAGTTGCAACTTGCCCGGCTGCTGCGGCACAATGTAAGTTTGACGTGGCGGGAGATTTACAATACGGCAAAAATCATTGGCAACAAGCTCGGCATTGCTTTTGGGAATAACTACCGTATCCGCCTTAACCAGCCGTACATCATCAACCCAGACTTTGCCCGGAGTAAGAAGACGGATTACTAAATAAACGTTATCCGGCACCTCCTCCGGCATTTTAAATTTGAGCTTTTTAGTATCCCATCCGACATAAATCCCTTCCGGCTTTGAAATGAAAGTCCCGATAAATTTTCCTTTTTTTTGCATCTCAACATAAAACTGGAATTTAATACCCGGCTCGCTTCCTGTATTGGCACGCAGGGAAAACAGCATCTCAGTTCCCGGCGGACAATCAATCAGGCGTGGCGCGATGCCGTCTTGGAACCAATACATACTTGATTTCGGCTCCGTGGCCGATTCCATGCAAAGTGAATTTGCCCCTTGGTCGGCTTTAGTCGTGTCCAGAGAGCCTTTGCCAGCCGGATCTTTGTTGATAAATGACCAATTTTGCGCATTGCCTTTGCCATCAACCGATTCCATAGATCCGTTTGCAATACGGTTTGAAGCAGGGTCTATCACAATTG
>CAIMFA010000183.1 GCA_903840185.1 uncultured Lentisphaeria bacterium
AACGCCACCAGCATTCCGGCGAAATGGTCGGCAATGTAACAGGGGGATTTTATTACGATCTCCGGCAGCTCCCCCTGATTTCCGGCAATCAGTTCGATAGACTTTGATTTCCTGCCCAGCAGCAGCGGCCAGCTTGAAGCAGGCGGCGATTCCGGCAGGCCACCGGTATCCGCCACGACATTGGCGTTCTTGTCGAGCAGCACCAGCCGGAAATAGATATTTTTGTTTTCAATTTTTTCAGAATCGAGGAAACTGCGGAAAAAACTGTTGAGCGATTCGATATCCTTCTCAACCGTTCCCAGCGGCGCCCGGCTTGAAACATCGCGGAAGTAATTTTCGATCTGTTTATTGCCGGCAAGACTTTCAATTGAATTTTTACGTTCAAAAAAGAAATAGCTGATAAGCATCGCTTTCTTCTGGTTCTCATCGCGGAATTTTTCCAGGGACTTCTCGCGCATCTCAAAATCGTACAGGTAAATAAAGCCGAAGAACAGAATAAAAAAGAACACCAGTGCCGTCAATGTGACGATTGACACCGTTCTGCCTGCGATTTTAGAAAAAACACTCATAAAGAATAATTCAAATTATTTACGTATTCCAATTGCAAAGATCAAACCTTTGCATAATATATATATGTTCATTAACAAAAGCAATATCGGCAAGCAAAAGCTGCCGGTTTTATATATATTGGTTTATAAAACATGAAAAAAGAATCTTTGACGATAGGTATCCTCGGCGGCATGGGGCCGGCGGCCACAGTTGACATTTTCAGTAAAATTGTCAAGTTCACCCCGGCTTCCACAGATCAGGACCATATCCGCATTCTCATCGATAACAACCCCAAGATCCCCAACCGCATCGCGGCATTTTATGGACGCGGGGCTGACCCGACCCCGGCGATGATCGAGTCAGCTCAAAGCCTGGAAGCCGCCGGTGCGGATTTCCTGATCATTCCCTGCAATACCGCCCATCTTTTCATACATAAGATTGAAAAGCATCTGAAAATACCCTTTCTCAGCATCATTGACGCCAGCACCGACTTCATTAAACTGAATTATCCGCAGGTCAAAAAAGCCGGGATACTCGGGACAACGCCGACTGTGGAATCCGGCTTATACCGCAACGTCTTCGCCCAAATGGGCATAACCCTGGTCTCGCCGGAAACCGAACTGCAGCATAATTCGGTGATGGAGGCGATTTTCGGTATTCAGGGCATAAAGGCGGGCAATACCCGTCTTCAGCCGCGGGAACTGCTGATCATTGCAGCGGAGCAGCTGGTCGGCAAAGGCGCTGAGATCATTCTAATGGCCTGTACTGAAATACCGATTGTTCTGAAAGCCGGGGACATTGCCGTACCGCTGGTGGATTTAAATTCGATTCTGGCGATGGCCGCCGTAAGGAAAGCATTAGACAGAGAAGACATTCTGCTGACAGTGTAAATAAATCTTTTGATCCGGGCAAAAAAAATACTCCCGCATACTATGACACAGGAGTATTTCCGTTCACAAGGAGAGATTAGACAACAGCCTTATCCCAGTCTTTCTTGCTTACGAAAGCGGTGAGATTGCGCTTGTCAGCTGTTTGAGCCTTGAAAGCATATCTTTCATTGCCCTTCTTTCCGTAAGTGACTTTCTTGGTTACGACTGCTTCGACTTTCTTCTTCGCCTTGACGTCATAAAATGAATGTTTCATGGTCCCTCCTCCAAGGGGTTAAGATTAACGACTGAGAATAAATATAACTAGCTTTGCATGTTTGACAAATGCCTTTTTTCGTTTTTTTTATAAAAAAAGCA
>CAIMFA010000184.1 GCA_903840185.1 uncultured Lentisphaeria bacterium
CCAAGAATCGTGCCGTTGAGGAAGATATACTCCCTGCCGGTTAGTTCAGGGTGAAAACCGGTTCCGACTTCAAGCAGGCTTGCCACCCTGCCGCGCATCGTGATTTTACCCGAGGTTGGCGGAGTGATCTGAGAGAGGATTTTTAGCAGGGTGCTTTTGCCGGCGCCGTTGCGGCCGATAATTCCGACCGCTTCGCCTTCCTGTACGCTGAAACAGACATCTTTCAGCGCCCAGAAGTCGGCCTCCTTGCGCGACATGTGCTGCTGTCCGGACAGCAGCCCGGAAAAGGCCGACGAGACCTGCCGCGCGGTCTTGACTATTTCGTCACGCAGGGATAAATACGGTTCTCTGCTGACACCGATACGATAGCACTTACTGAGATTTTCTATTTCAATAATAGGTTTAGTCAATTTTTTAGTCCTTTGTCCTTAGTCCTTAGTCCTTGGTCCTTAGTCGTTTTTGTTATTGACGAAGGATTAGTCGGCGCTTTCAAATATTTAATAAAGCCGCCAATTTTACAATGGGCAAGCTTAGCCAATTCATACAATTTATTGAATTGCTGTTCGTTTAGATACTTCTGATCTAAAGCGACATACTACTCACTTTGAACTTCTGTACATGAACGTTGAGCATAACTCTGAAAACGGGTAAACTCAACATCACTTCCCGCGTCAAAGCCTTCAGCAATATTGTGCATCACCGAACCGGCAGCCCGTCGAATTTGATCTTTCAAACCAAAATCGCGGTAAAAATCTCCCGATTCCGTGCAAGCATAGACTTCCCGTGCAAGCTTCCTGACCATCTGCCATTCGTTAATATCTTCAAAACACCCATTAAGGCTCTTTAGTTCAATTGTCCTTAATCAATCCTCTTCACTCGCTGCAAACCGACCAGCCGTCTAAGGACTAAGGAATTTATTAAACGATATCTGCAAAATATCTTTCAGTACTTCGGAAGTAATACAGTCCGGCAACAAAATAAACGATGCTCATCAGTAAAGCTATTCCCAATATTCCAAAATCAATGGAGCCTTGTCCAAGGAGTCCGGCCCGCGCATTGGAAATAACTCCTGATATCGGGTTCATCCAGAGCATGAGATTTTTGACGAACGGATAATTGTCCAGCATTTTGACCGGGTAAATAACAGGCGTCACATACATCAGTATCTGGATGAAGAACGGCAGGGCGAAGCGGACATCCCGGTATTTGATATTCAGCGACGCCAGCAGCAGTCCCATCCCCAGTGCACTGAGTACGGCGATAGCCAGCATTACCGGCAGCAGCAGTACTCCGATCAGATGCGGCATTATCCCGTAGTAGATCATCATGCCAATCAGGATTACGGCAGCAATCGCCAAATCAATTAATCCGGTGGTGGCGGCGGTCGCCGGTACGATCAGCCGCGGGAAATAAATTTTCTGGATCAGTGCGGAATTATTGATCATGGAATTGCTGGCGTTGGTCAGCGTGCTTGAATAGTATTGCCAGAGCAGCAGTCCCACATACAGAAAAATAGGGTAGGGGGTATTATCGCCACTGCTGATATTAGCCATGCGGTTAAAGATGAAAGTAAAAACAATCATCGTGACGAATGGCTGGAATATTGCCCAGACGATTCCAAGCGCAGTCTGTTTATAACGTACAGAGATATCCCGCCAGGCCAGGACCAGAAACAGGTCACGGTAGCGCCACAATTCCTGCCAGTTGATCGCGAGCCATCTTTTGGGCGGAGCGATTGTAAATTCATATTGCGACAATATTAATCTCCTTGTTGACTTATTTATGATTGATATATGAAACGATCTTTAAGATTACGGTTAATGGCGGCTTAGTTTTAAATAAAATAACAGCAAATATATCACTTTGCGGGCATTTCCGCCGGGACAGCCATAATATTCTTTATACTGACGTCCCCGGATGCAAGCAGCACCAGTCTGAACTTTTCGCAGTTGTCCAGCCTGAAGGGGATCAACTCCCGGCTGTTTTGACGGCTTAATTTTATATCCCGATAAGAGACTGTCCTGACATAATTCATATCTGCTGTATAAACATATGCCCATAAAGTCAGCTTTCCTCCCTGCTGTCCCGCTCTGGCCTGAACTGCCACCAGATATGCTTTCCCACCGTCAAACGCATCTTCTGTATATATAGAAATCCAATCTTTACTCTGTATATTCAAGGCATCTGTTAAGTTCCCGGGCATCTTAATGGAAACGGGTATGCACGATGATGTCCAGCCATGTCCAGGGTCTATCATCCAGCCTTCAGGGAAGTATATATTTCCGTCTTCTGAAGGAGAAACTCCGCAACTTTCTAAAACATCGGCACTACTGTCTTCTCGCGGAATCCGGTATTGTTTTTTAAAATCCCCGTTTTTCAGAATATTATAGTTTACCAGTATTTTCTCAAGTTTATCAGGACTCAGCCAGGCTGACGGATAGGTTGAATTCAGCCGGTAAAGCCGTAATGCGGTTTGATCTTTAGTCCGGATATATTCATAAACTAACTCCGGTTTATCGTGATATTTATTATCCCAGTCAGCCGCAAAATTACCGGATTCCGGGCCAACGCAAAGCAGATAGACCATCTGGTATGAAATTTTCAGGTATTCCGGTTCCAGAGTTGCTAATTGATGTTCAATATTAATAAAACGATCTCTGGCACGTAGAGATTTTACTTTTATAACATCAATTTTGGGGCTGAAATCCAGTTTGCCGCCTGGATTGCCGAAAATTAGTATAACCGCTTTGTTTACATTATTTTTATCGCAGTCATTCTGTATTGCTTCTGACAGTTTATACAAGTACGGCTTGCTCTCTTGAAAGCGCATTGCTTTAGCCGTACATGTGAGCAATGTGATCGCCACAGCCAGCCGCACTATCGCATCAGCATATTTAATTTTAAACCGGCGTAGAATTCCCGGCAGAAGCATTATCGCGAAAACGCTGATTACAATACCCGGCACTATTACCGGCATGGCGTAGCGCCGGTCAATTATTATCGAAATCCTCAATAAGGAGATAAATACTATTACTGTAATAATGAACAGCAGTGGATAATGCCATTTTTCATTTTTGAATTTCCGGCTGAAGAACAGGATAATTCCAGCCAATACCAATATGCCGAAAGGTATAAAGTTTACCAGGAAAAAACCATTGATAAAAATCATTATTTCATACCCGCATCAAGTCTGTCACAAAATTACACAGTATGCTATCTTGACTGTCATTCTTTGCTAAAGACATATACCCCGTAAAGCTTCCCGGGAATCCTTGTCATATAGGAATCTCCAGTCAAGAACAATGCGGATGCCAGTATTGCGACGGTTAAAAAGTAAATGATGCAGTTGGTGACAGCCAGCCGAAAGTACTGCATTTTGTACTGTAATATAATGATTATTGCCGCCAGCGGCAGAAATAATGTAATTTCAAAACCTTCAACCCTGGTGTAAATCCCGAGCATGGTCAATGCCCCGATAATTACAGGATAAAATAAGTTTACTCCTTTGCCCCTTATAACCCTGACAGCACACCACAGACTTACAGTAAAAATGAGAATGTAAAGTGGTTCCCGTAAAATCTGGCATGCCATCCGCACGGAATACGGGTTAAATGCCGCCAAAGCCATGCCCAGCAGCCCGGCCTTGTCATCATTGAATACATCCCTGCACAAAAAAAACATTATGCCAACCCATAACACTGCATATCCCATATTAAGTATATGCAATGCCATTTCCGCCGTAATCCCGGAATGGCAGGCGGCTGCCGCGATTTGCGGCATCAGCGGACTGAAATAATCATATTTTTTAAACCAGGCAGGATCATGATTGTTAATGTTCTCAACCGCCTGAATGTAAAATTCTTCGTCGCGGGGAGGGTGATCACGCATTGTCCAATAACTGCAACGCAACCCCGTCCCGATAATTAATAATGCCAGGAAAGCAAACAATACTTGCCGTTTGGATAAAGTGAAATCACGATCCAGGAAATGCAAAATAGAAGCAAGTTTGTTTTTCATAAATTAATATAGATACTTGATTTATATGACTTACAAAAGTAATGTCTTCAAGTAATCAGCATATGAACTTTTGCCGTAAAGCTCAGCCAGTTTTTCCAGCTGCCGGCGGTCAATCCAGTTATTGCGCCACGCGATCTCCTCCGGACAGGAGATTTTCAGTCCCTGCCGTTTCTCTATGGTGGCGATATACTGTGACGCTTCGAGCAGAGAATCATGCGTGCCGGTATCAAGCCATGCCATCCCGCGACTTAGAATTTTGACTGTCAAATTGCGGTTTTGCAGATAAATTCGATTGACATCGGTGATTTCCAGTTCGCCGCGGGCGGACGGTTTAATTTGTCTGGCAATCTCAACAATATTATTATCATAGAAGTAAAGTCCGGTAACCGCGTATCTTGATTTGGGATTTTGAGGCTTTTCCTCAATGCTCACGGCGTTAAAATTACTGTCAAACTCCACTACTCCGTAACGTTCCGGATCGGCGACCTGATATGCAAAAACTGTTGCTCCTGTCTGCTGGGTATTGGCGGCTTTCAACAGTTCCGAGAAATTATAACCGTAGAAGATATTATCGCCCAATACCATTGCACAGCAGGAATCCCCTATAAATTTTTCTCCAATGATAAAAGCCTGGGCCAGGCCGTCAGGCGAAGGTTGTACTGCATAGGTCAAATTAAGACCCCATTGAGAACCGTCTCCAAGCAGTTGCTCGAATCGCGGCGTATCTGTGGGCGTTGAGATTATCAGGATTTCATTGATCCCGGCCAGCATTAATGTACTCAAAGGATAGAAAATCATCGGTTTATCATAAACCGGAAGGAGCTGTTTAGATACAACCCGGGTACTGGGATGAAGTCTGGTTCCGCTGCCACCTGCTAAAATAATCCCTTTCCGTTTCATGTTAAAATCCTTTGTTTATTCGCCATAAATATATGATTATTTTGCATTGCCGAGTCTTTGACCTGAATATTTGATTTCTCTGATCGGTTGCCACCACCAGGCATTATTCAAGTACCATTCAATGGTTTTGTGAATCCCCGTATCGAAATTTTCTGTCGGCCGCCAGCCGAGCTTGCTTTTTAACTTTGATGCGTCAATCGCGTAGCGTTTGTCATGGCCGGGCCGGTCTTGGACGAACTTAATCAAATTACGGTACGATGACAAATCTGAACCCCGCCGTTCCGGAGCAAGTTTATCAAGAGTATCGCAGATGGCATAAGTCACTTCCAGGTTGGTCCGCTCATTATTGCCTCCGACATTGTACGTTTCGCCCGGAATTCCTTTTTCAAGTACAAGATGCAGTGCGATGGCGTGATCTTCGACATACAGCCAGTCGCGCATATTGTCACCTCGCCCATACACGGGCAGGGGAAGACCGTGCAAAGCATTCAGAATCATCAGCGGAATAAGTTTTTCAGGGAAATGGTACGGCCCGTAATTGTTTGAACAGTTTGTGATTAAAACTGGCAAGCCGTAAGTATGGAACCAGGCCATGACCAGGTGGTCGCTGGAAGCTTTGCTTGCTGAATAAGGAGAACGCGGATCATATGGCGTGGTTTCTGTGAAATATCCTTCCTCCCCGAGACTGCCGTATACTTCATCGGTGGAGATATGCTGAAAACGAAAATTTTCTCTTAATGTTCCTTCAAGCGTTGACCAGTATTCTCTGGCAACCTGTAATAATGTCGCGGTTCCGACGATGTTGGTCTGAATAAATTCCATCGGCCCGTCTATTGAGCGGTCAACATGCGATTCGGCCGCCAGATGCATTATCGCGTCCGGTTTGAACTCGGCGAAGACTCTTTCAACGGTTGAACGGTCGCAGATGTCGGCTTGTACAAAATGATAGCGGGGACTGCCGCTGACCTCATTCAGGCTTTCCAGGCATCCGGCATAAGTGAGTTTGTCGAGATTCAGCACCTGCCAGTTGGTTTCTTTAATCAAATGCCGGATCAAGGCTGAGCCGATAAAACCGGCTCCCCCTGTTATGATGATTTTTTTCATTAAGATGATCTCATATTAAAATGATAAATTAGAGCCTGCCGTCGACAATTTCTTTGGGGAGGACTCCCTTTATATCGTAAATGACCAGGTTCGCTTTATTAAAATGACTATAGTCCAATTCCTTGAACTGACGGTGTGCCACTGCCAGGACGACAGCATCATAGTGTCCTTTCATCGTCTTCAGCACATCACGACTTTCAATCAAATCAATATTGTATTCGTGCTTAACGTCTCCGGCATTGGCCCAGGGATCGTAAACATCAATATGGCAGCCAAACTCTTTGAGTCCGCGATAAACATCAACAACACGGGAATTGCGGATATCAGGACAATTTTCCTTGAACGTCAGGCCCAGCAGCAGGATACGGCTGTCCTTGATGGTATGGCCTTTGCGAATCATCAATTTAACGACTTCGCCTGCAACATAATTTCCCATCCCGTCATTGAGACGGCGCCCGGATAAAATTATTTCAGGATGATATCCGAGGGATTCCGCTTTGTGGGTTAGGTAATAAGGGTCAACCCCGATACAGTGGCCGCCGACAAGTCCGGGGCGGAACGGCAGGAAATTCCATTTTGTACCAGCGGCTTCCAATACCTGCATAGTGTCTATTCCGATCAGCTTGAATATCTTGGACAGCTCATTGACAAATGCAATATTAATATCCCGCTGTGAGTTTTCGATCACTTTAGCGGCTTCTGCTACTTTTATGCTGGCGGCTTTATGTGTGCCGGCTTTGATAATACTGGCGTAAAGCGCGTTGACCGCTTCAGCCGCTTCGGGAGTTGAACCACTGGTGATTTTAAGAATATTAGTCAGAGTGTGCTGCTTATCGCCAGGGTTGATGCGTTCCGGACTGTAACCGCAAAAGAAATCAGTATTAAATTTCAACCCGCTGAATTTTTCCAGCACCGGTACGCATTCTTCCTCAGTACAACCGGGATAAACAGTGCTTTCATAAATAACGATACAGCCGCTGGACATGATTTTACCGACTGTTTCGCTGGCTTTATACAATGGGGTCAGGTCGGGTTGATTGTACTTGTCAACCGGCGTCGGTACTGTTACGATGTATATATCGCGGCCGCGCAATTTTTCCGGATTGGTGGAATAAGTCAGTTTTGAAGCAGCCGTCAATTCTGCCGCAGTGGTTTCAAGTGTACTGTCCTGGCCGGCCAGCAACGCTTTGATTCTGCGTTCATTTATATCAAATCCGACAGTATCATAATATTTCCCATATTCAACCGCCAGCGGTAAGCCGACATAACCCAGGCCGATAATGGCCAGTTTTACCTCCCCTGATGATATTTTGCGACAAACTTTATTCATTTTTCCGCAACTTTTTATTTATAGGTTAATTGTTATAAATGTTTCAAATAAATTACAAAAATTCTGCTTTTTTACAATGTAAATTAACGGGTATTTTGAAAATTCTGCCAGTACCATTCGGCGGCCTCGGCAAGACC
>CAIMFA010000185.1 GCA_903840185.1 uncultured Lentisphaeria bacterium
AAAGCTCCTGTGATGATCAGACCGGGAACAATATGAATTTGACGGTATTCTATATACATGTAATAGAAAATGGCATATACAATGATGGAGAATATCAAAGCACGAAAAAATGCCCATGGCTTGGGCCATTCAGTCACCACTTCGAATAGTGGCGGCGTAGTCTTGGCTGTGCCGAAAGTGAAACGCTCCTCGATTTCCTCAGTGGTATGCTTCTTCAAGGCCGACGAAAAGAACTCGGCGAGGCTGAACCCCTCAAGCCTCTCCATTCCGAGGGCCGAAGCAATTTTCGAATTCATGCTGGACGTGACACCCTCACTCTCTTCAAATACCGCTGACTGGCTCCGTCCGTTGAAAAATGGCGGCGCGCTATTGCTTTCCCGATGCGGAATAAGCAGAGGCGTGTCGCACACGGGACATGTGATTTGCCTTCCGGCCGTCTCCTCCGTTTCCAGGCTTAATCCGCAATTATTACAAATGAATTTACCCATAACAAAGAACTTGACTCCCCCGCATGATGTAGAAAATTTTAGATATTCACTATATATCAATCTAATCTGCCATAATAATTCTTCAAGAGTTTTTCAAATAAATCGATTGTTTTTCTGTCTATCTTGAAATCGGCAACCGCCTGGCAGAGTGTATCAAGCGCCACTGGACCATGAAGCTCGTCACCTGCCGCCAAGCTATACGACGGACTGGTCGCAGATACCGGCGGTGAAGTAAACGTCATAATAGACGATTTAAGGGGACTGGTTGCAGAAGTTTTCTATTTCTGCATAGTTTATTCTGATCGAACGCTTCCCGACCCGGATCGGATGAAAAGTTCCATCCTTCAGTAACCGGTCGAAGCTGCGCGTAGAGATTCCAAGCATCTTTGCTCCAGCGTTCCGTGTGATGAGGGCCTGGGTCTTGGCCGGTTCTGATGCCTCCTGGCGTGTAATCGCCGCCATCAGTTCATCATAATCGGTTGCAGTTATCGCTCCGGCTTTCATCAAGTGATTTAATGAGGTTTTCACTATATTTATTGTATTCGTCGATATAGACATAGTAATACCTGTTGTAGATGTCTGGGTTCAAGGCTTAACAACCAGCGTGACCGGGAAGTGGTCTGAAACGTTCTTCGCAAATTCCATATAGTCGCCATTGGCTGACTCCTGCCTGGAATCAACTATCCTTTCATCTCCACCGGCTTTTACTTTCTCCATCAATGTCCGGCTCAGATAGAACCGGTCGAAGCGCTGACTTAAAGCATTCTCATGGATAGCGGTCCCTTCATCATTTCTAGCTTCCGTAAAACCGGCCTCGTTAAGCGGGAGAGCCGGGTCGGCTTCATCCTTATATATATTGGTATCGCCGCAGATGATCGTGTATGGAGCCGTATTGTTTTTCTTGAGCCATTCCGCAAGCTGTATGAATTGCTTTATTCGGATTTCAGCAGCATCGGGGAATGCTTTCAGGTGAATATTGAGCACATCCAGCATCATGTCCGGGTTCTCCATGGATTGAAAGGTTCCGAGCAATGGCTTCCGCATCCGTCCGCCAAAGGCATTGCCGGGTGCGATACATTTCGCCTTGGTCAATGTCCACTTGCCGCTTTCATACAGGAACCCGAGTCGCTGCGACTCATTTTTTGTATCTATATAATAAGTCCAGCCTGGCTGGGTTTTGTTCAGTTCAGCGACGATGAGATCAAGGTAATGGCATTTAACGACATCGCTCTCGGCATGAGAAGGGGTTACTTCCTGGATTGCAAAAAGCGCAGCCTTCGACTCAAAAATCTCTTTTGCATACCGGCTGATGTTCCTGATATCATCCAGCGACCCGGCGCTGCCGCCCAGCCATTTCATGTTCCAGGTGGCGACAACATACGGCTGACCGTCTGCCAGGACTGACAAGGCAGAGAACATGTAAAGTCCGACAAGTAAAAGATAGCGTTTCATAATATCCTCATTGAGCAGTAAGGACTAACCTAAATTCATTCCTAAAGCCCAGGCAATTTAATGAAATTAGGAGAGGAGGAATAAAGTACAGACTCATATTGCTGAAGCTTCTTTGTATCTTTTGGATTGTCTCTTTTTATTATTTTAATGGCCTGCGATTCCAAATTACGTGCCTCGTCTTTCTTGCCAAGCGCATACGCCAGCCTTGCCTTAATATCCAAGTAGTCAGGATTGCTCTCATATGTAAATGCAACGACTTCTGAGACCATTTTATACGCGTTCTCATATTGATCATTTTGATTATTCGATAATATGGCAAGGGCTTTTTGGATGAAATATGACTCCCAGGAAATTGTTTTCTGTTCTGAAAAATAATTATAACAATACTGATAAAAAAACTTTTCGCCTGGAAACTGATCACAGGTTAGTTCGATGCTTATGTTACATTGCCAATCTTTTCTAATGCTCAATATATTTTCAAAAGTATAGTGCTCTTTTGATGCTATTGATTTAACTTTTTTGGTGTCTTTGACCGTTTTTAATTGCTGCGGATTTTGGCGATCAGGAAAAATAAGTTCCACTTCTATTTGAACATTTGTAAGCGCATATAAATTGTTATTATTTATTATTATATCATCATCGACTAACCCGGGATAATATTCTGCAGAAATTAAAGGCTTAAGAATACTTTTGCCCCTGTTACTCTGAATTGCATTATTAATCGGAACGAAC
>CAIMFA010000186.1 GCA_903840185.1 uncultured Lentisphaeria bacterium
CGCACCAGATCAGCTCCAGACAGGAAAGAATCATTACCAAAGTCTCCAGACTGTCCCAGCAGTCGCTCGCGCAGATTATGGTGCCGCTCGAAAACATCTCATTCATTTCCACGGCACAAACTATCGGAGAAGCGCTTATAACCGCGCATATTGACCTGCATACCCGGTTCCCTGTATGCGAGAATGGCGATAAGGATAAAATCGCCGGTTATATCAATTTTAAAGAATTGATCGCTTTTATGCGGCTCAATCCAACCAATCCCAGTCTCAAGGGCATTATCCGGCCCATTCAGTTTGCTTCCCCGCAGGATTCCGCGGCGGACCTGATGGAGATCTTTTCCGAACAGCATATTCACATGGCAGTCGTTCGCGACGAATCCGGACATACTCTGGGACTGGTTACCCTGGAGGATATTGTGGAGGAACTTGTCGGCGATCTGGAAGACGAATTTGACCGTCTGCCGCGCACACTTTATGTTCAAGACGACAAATCCTGGATTTGCGGCGGCGGCGTTTCACTTAAAGATCTGGCGAAAGAATCCAGGTTGAATCTGCCAGAATCTTCAGAAACCATTTCCGCATGGCTGCTGTCTTCCATGAAGAGCGTTCCAAAATCCGGCGATATACACCGTCAGGACGGCATTGTATTCAACATTCGACGGGTAAGGCGCGGCAAACCTTATGAAATATGCGTAACTCGACAGAGTTGATGCTTTTGCCGTACTGGTCACTTTAATATCAGCCGGTGAACAGCCGCCGCCGCAAGCCAGGCGGCGAAACTGCACAGGACAGTTACCGGCAGCGCTAGGTTTTTGCGGAAACAGATCATGGCGACAATGAAAAACAGCATAGTTGGCAGGATGCCCCAGACTGCCCCGCGGCTGAACTCGCTCATAATCTCTTTGTCGCCTTTGTTTTCAATATACGTCCAGAACAGCACCAGCGCGCCGGTGAGCGGCATGACCGCGATCAACCCGGCGGTGGACGGCGTTTTACGGGCCAGCCAGGTGCACAGCAGGATTACACCCAGACTGACTGCAACTTTAATTATCGTATGATACATGGTTATTCCTTTCTGAATATGCTTGAATATAATTGCGCAAAGCCGGGAAGTAAATATCTTACCGGTTTTTTATGCAGTAAAGCTCATTTTTTTTGCATTTGCCTGAAAATCATTTATATTAAATGTTTGTTTTATTTCTTTATTAAGATTAATGCTGAAAAAACAGGTCAGGTTTTTCATGGATGAGGCGCAAAGTTCGTACCGGAACGGAATAAGATTGCCTATGGTAAATCTTTTTCCCGGCGACTCATATGATACGCCGGCAACGGCCCCGCGCAGTATTATTGACCGTCTGCTGTTCAATTCCAGACTTTATTTTCTGGTGAAGAACTTTCATATTTTCCAGCGCACCGGCAAATGCGCCAGAAAAGGCGGACTGGATGCCGAACATCAAGTCTATTTTTCCAATATGAATATCCGGCTGGTGGAATTGTGCGGCGGCCAAATACACCTGAAAGGGCTGGATAATCTTAATTCCAATGAACCGTTTGTGCTGATCGGCAATCACATGAGTTCGCTGGAAACCGCGCTGTTTCACGCGATTGCCCGGCCGCGGATTGACTTTACTTTTGTCATTAAGCGCAGTTTATTTTCCGTTCCGTATTTCGGCGATATCATGCGGGCGCTGAAAGCAATTCCAGTGGACCGCGAGAACCCCCGCGATGACTTCAAGGCGATTCTCACTGACGGCAAAGCGCTGCTGGAGTCCGGCCGCTGTCTGATCCTGTTTCCGCAGGCGACGCGCAACGAGAAATTCATGCCGGAGAATTTTAATTCCATCGGAGTCAAGCTTGCCCGTGCCGCGAATGTAAAAATCATTCCTTTTGCGCTGAAGACGGATTTTCTCGGGAACGGCAGATTTCTAAGGGATCTCGGCCCGATCCACCGCGACCGGCATATTCATTTTGAGTTCGGCTCCCCGATTTCCGTACAAGGCAACGGCAAAGCCGAGCATCAGCAGATCATTGATTTTATTCAATCCCGCCTGAACCAGTGGGGCCATCAAGCCTGAGCAGGCGATAATTACCTTTGTTTCGGACTCGTGCACGATCCCCGGATAACCAGTTCTGTCGGAACCGGATAAATACCCTGGGGCATTTTACCATTGCTCCGGTACTGGTCGATCATATAAGCAATCTGGTTGCAGATCTTACCGGTCTGCTGGTCTACAGTTGTCAGATCTATAGCTTCACTGACCGCAAAATTGCCGTAGCCGGTAAGCGAAATATCCTTCCCCGGTGTCAAATTCAGCTTGCGCATGGCTTCGATGGCTCCGAGAGCGGAATAATCATTGGCGCAGAGACAGGCGGTTATTTCCGGATGCGCTTTCAACAATTGCTCAAAGGCGGTTATGCTTGCCTGAATTTGAAATTTCCCGTTATTCACCATCGACGGGTCATATTTGAGGCCGGAATCTTCCAGCCCCCTCCGGTAGCCGAAGTGGCGGATGTAACCCGTGCTGCGGTCTTCCCCGCAAAGATGGGCAATATGCCGGTGTCCAAGCTCGACCAGATATTTGGTCAGTTTGTACATGCCGTTGTCATCATCGGAAATAATTTGAGGAGCTTTTGCTCCCGGGATGGCTTCATCCACAATAATCGTCCGGCTGGTATGCGGACTGTTCTGAAGCCAGTTGCAGTAGGGCCCGTTGGGAAACAGCACGATCAGGGTGTTTTTGTGCAATGAGGCCCGCTCGTACTGCCGGCGTTGAAGCTCATTGTCCATTTCATGCCGGTAAAAAAGCAATTCCAGGTCACGCTTGCGGCATTCAACTTCCAGCCGGTTGAAGACGATCTGTGAATAATCATCTATTTCGGAAATAACTACGGCAACGTACTTTAATTTATGCGGAAGCTGATCTTCCCGGCAGGGGTCGCAGACCTTGAACTCCGGAGAATTATGAACCAGCATTTTCTCCGCGGTCAAAAGGTTCAACGCCTCTTTTATCACCGGAAATGATACGTTATATTGAGCTTCAAGTTTATTCTGCC
>CAIMFA010000187.1 GCA_903840185.1 uncultured Lentisphaeria bacterium
CCCGCCGACGTCAAAGCCGCCGAACGCATGGCTAAACTCTTTGATGAAATCCGGAAAGACAATCCGGATAAATCCCCGGAATTCATTCACGGCTTGAATGTCTTCCTCTCCAGACTGCTGTTCTGTTTCTTCGCCGAGGATACCAATATCTTTGCCAAAGGACAGTTCACCAGTGCCGTCAAGTCCCATACCCAGGACGACGGCAGCGATCTCGCGGCCTATCTGGAACGTTTTTTTGAAGTATTGAATACTATCGAGCCGCAACGGAAAAACCTGCCCGCTTATCTCGAAGCATTCCCTTATGTCAACGGCGGCCTGTTCCGGGACCGGTATCCGGTGCCGAAATTCACCCGGCGTTCACGGCAGGCGATCATTGAAAGCGGCGATTTGGACTGGTCCGCCATTAACCCGGATATTTTCGGCTCAATGTTTCAAGCGGTCGTTGCCCCTGATCTGCGCGGAAGCCTCGGAATGCACTACACCTCTGTGCCGAACATCATGAAAGTGATCGAACCGCTATTCCTTAACGAACTGTACGAAGAGTTTGAAAAAGCCTGCGGCAATGGCAAAAAACTGAATCAACTCCTGAGCCGGATTAAAAAAATAAAAATCTTCGACCCCGCCTGCGGCTCCGGCAATTTCCTGATTATCGCCTATAAAGAATTGCGCAGACTGGAAATGAAAATCTTTGAGGAAAGCCAGACCCTTGCCCTGTCCGGTATCTCCATCGCCCAGTTCTACGGCATTGAAATCGATGACTTCGCCCATGAAATCGCCATTCTCTCCCTATGGCTCACTGAACATCAGATGAACGTCGAATTCTTCAAAAAATTCGGACAATGCAACCCGACGCTGCCGTTAAAAGAAGCCGGAAATATTGTCTGCGGCAATGCCACCCGCCTGAACTGGGAAGAAGTCTGCCCGAAAAAACCAGGCGACGAAATCTATATCCTCGGCAATCCCCCGTATTTGGGGTCTTCTTGGCAAAACAAAGAACAAAAAGATGATATGACATGTGTCTTTCAAGGAATAAAGAACTACAAAAATCTTGATTATATCGCTTGCTGGTTCTTTCTTGCAGCAAAGTACGCATGTAATGAAAATGTGAAATATGCTTTCGTAAGTACCAATTCTATATGCCAAGGGGAGTCTGTTTCTTTACTTTGGCAGCATATATTCAATCTAGGATTACGTATTCAATTTGCATATACATCATTTAAATGGAGCAATAACGCAAAAGCAAAAGCTGGAGTGACTTGTGTAATTATTGGATTATCTAATGAAGCACACAAAACTCGCTTTTTGTACACTTCATCTAATATTCAACAGGTCGAAAATATTAACGGGTATCTAATAGCAGCTTCCGATATTGCTGTTGGAAGAATCATTTATTCGATTGCAGGATTTCCGGAAATGGTAAAAGGGAGCATGCCGAGGGATAATGGTTATTTATCTTTTGGCGAAGAAGAACGAACAAAATTATTGTCAACTTATCCCCAACTTGAAAAGATAATAAAACCATTTATTGGCGGCGATGAATTATTAAATGATATAAAAAGGTATTGTCTGTGGATTGAAGAAGAAGATTTGAATTTAATAGGCAATATTTCTGAAATACAACATCGCTTACAAGAGGTAAAGAAATCAAGAAGTGTAAGTGCTGCGCCAAGTACAAGAGATTATGCCTCAAGGCCACATTTGTTTGTTCAGAGAACATATAAACCATATCCATTTATCTTTATTCCTGAAGTAACTTCCGAGCGGCGTACCTATGTTCCAATTAGTTATTTAGATGCAGGGATTGTTGCCTCTAATAAAGGGTTTGCGATATATAATGCGCCTGTTTGGCTCTTGGCTGTCATTACTTCTTTAATGCATATGATATGGATAAAAGCTGTAGGAGGACGCTTGGAAACTCGGATTAGTTATTCTTCAAATATGTGTTATAACAATTTTCCATTTCCCCCTATTACTCAAACTCAGAAAGTTTGTCTAGAAGATTCAGCCTTTAAAATGCTATCAGAACGCGAACGCCATCCGGAAAAGACATTGGCCCAGCTATATGATCCGGATAAAATGCCGGACGGGTTGCGTGAAGCGCATCATCAGTTGGATTTAGCCGTGGAGCGCTGCTACCGTTCCAAGCCGTTTGAAAGCGATGAAGAACGCCTGGAATACCTGTTCAAACTCTACGAAAAAATGATAGCCGAGGAGAAGAAATAATGGTCAACCAAGCACTGAAATCAGGTGTTCCAGCTAACAGACGCCCTAAATGTTCTGATGAAGATGAAACAATACTGGTTGCCCAAGTAAACAAAAGATGTCCATTATGTAAAAAATATCTTTATCAAAAAAAAGATAAGACCTACAATTTATATGAGATTGCTCACATATATCCGCACTCTCCAACCCCAAGAGAA
>CAIMFA010000188.1 GCA_903840185.1 uncultured Lentisphaeria bacterium
AGCTGAAGTTAAAGAAACCTTAGGCCTTTAAAGATATCAATTATGAAGTTTCTGTGAATTGGAGGAAAATACAATAATGAATAAAGAACAGGCAAAGGCTGTTCTGTTGCGCTGGCGTCAGCGGCGAAAATATCAGATTCCGGAATCCGATGTGGCTTTTTTACAGACTCAAATTGAGGAATTAGAGCGCAGTTCCATAATCTTTGGGATTATGTTTTTCAGCGCAATGAGCGGATGTGGATTGTTCAATTACTGGTGGTGGTTTTTTTTCTTGCCGGAGTTGCATTCGGCATTGGTTTCCGTGTGGCGGTAGTCAGGCTTCGCATGGTACTTTCCTTTCAGGAGCATGGACCGCAGAAAATTGAAGAAATACAGATAGATAATACAGAGCAAAGTAAAATAGATAAAGCAATGGCAGGTAATGTCATAGCACGTTGCCGCCGATGGGTAAAGTGGCGAACGCTGCCGGAATCGGACGCGGCTTTACTTCAAACACGAGCTGACAGTTTCGAAAACTGTTCTTTCATTTCATGCATAATATTGTTTGGTACAATTGACCTCTGGAAATCGTCAGGTTACTGGGCGCTATTTTGTTTCACCTGGCTTGCCGCAGCCATGTATCTGAGATGGGAAGTGACCAGGCTGCGTAAGGCGCTTCGCCTGTTTCAGGCGCAAGTACCGCAAAAGATTGAAGATATCAAAGACAAAGAGGAATAGAATTATGCAGAGTGGAAATTGCGTAATTTCATAGATGTCATAGGGGGCAGATTTTTAGCTTTTGAGTTTTTGCTGCTTGAATGTCGGGAACAATATGCCGCGCCGCCGGATAAATTACCTCAAACTTCCAGTTTGAGAAGAATCGTACCATCCACTCTATGGGTGGTCCAGCGACTGCAGGAATGCTTGCGGTGCTATACCGTTGCATTCCGCGCCGTGGTTGAACTATAAATCATTTTATTCCGCAGTTGATTCATTGCTTTTTCGGGGTAAATTAGTGGTATGATGGTCAAGCGGTATAAGCGTCAAACATAAGTTTTCGTGTTTTCGTTGCTTGAATACCGGGGTTAATATGTTGCTCGGCCGGAGCTTTTAATGCGGAGAAGATTGCAGGGCGTGGAATTGAAAATAATGGAGCGTGAAATAGAGCAACTAATGTACGAATTATACGGTTTTACGGAAGACGAAATTAAGATTGTCGAGTGGAAGTGATAAATAAAGTACCTGAAGCTTTCAGTTTGAGAAGAATCGCAAGCAATCTATATTAAATTTCCAGCCGTGCAGAGTATAAATATGATCAAGCCTTGGCGGGCACGAAGATCAACAAATTCGGGATGGGGGAGGTGCGGGAACTGTGAAACAAAGCAAAGATAAGAGAATACAGGGAAACGCGAAGAATGAAATGTCCATAGTCCGCTCGTCGGCGGCGGAATACCTGACTTTTATTGCCGCGAATGGCAAAGGCGGAGTTGAAGTCGTATATGCGGATGAAAATATCTGGCTGACCCAGAAGATGATGGGAGTTCTTTATGACGTGGAAACCAATACCATCAACTATCATCTGAAAAAGATTTTTTCAGACAGTGAGTTACAGGAAGATTCAGTTATTCGAAATTTTCGAATAACTGCCGCGGACGGCAAAAAATACCATACGAATCACTACAATCTTTCGGCGGTCATTGCCGTCGGCTATAAGGTTAATTCGGAACGTGCGGTGCAGTTCCGCAAATGGGCCACAACTATCATCCAGGAGTTCACCATCAAAGGTTATGCCATGGATGATGAGCGCCTGAAAAATGACGGAACAATTCTGGGGAAAAAATATTTTGAAGAACAGTTGCAGCGGATTCGGGAAATCCGTTTGAGCGAGCGGAAGTTCTACCAGAAGATTACCGATATCTATGCGACGGCCATTGATTATGATGTGACAGCTCAGTCCACGCAGCGCTTTTTTGCGACGGTGCAGAACAAGCTGCATTGGGCTATTCATGGTCATACGGCGGCAGAAATGATAGTTGACCGTGCAGATCACCGAAAAGACAACATGGGGTTGACAACCTGGAAAGATGCTCCGGAAGGAAAGATTCAGAAATTTGACGTCAGCGTGGCCAAAAATTATCTGACGGAAAACGAAATGGCGCAACTGCAGCGTCTGGTTTCAGCTTATCTGGATGTTGCGGAAGATATGGCTCTGCGGCAGATTCCGATGACCATGCAGGATTGGGAAGCGCGTCTTAACCGGTTTATCGAAGCTACTGACCGGGAAATTCTGCAGGATGCCGGAAAAGTAACAGCGGAAATAGCCATGACCCATGCGGAAAGCGAATTTGAAAAATACCGCGTAATCCAGGACCGGTTGTATGAAAGCGATTTTGATAGAGTGACAAAAAAGCTGATTGACAGAGAAGAGGAATAATCTGCCGGAATTTAGAAAGATTTTTCACTTCTTCTGTTGAACATTCTCCCGCCCTGCGGGATCTCTGCGGGACGGGATATTGGATATTTAGTTTGGTTGCGGCTATGCCGTGCTGTGCACTCTGCGTCCTCCGGGGTAAATCAGTGTTTGCCTATGACCAGCAGTGTGAAGGTGTTCGGGATCATGATTCTGCGCCGCTTTTCCTGCGGATCGGTCGCGGGCTTGCTCTCCGCAGTCACCAGCCAGACCTGATGTTTGCCTGCATCCAGGGCCAGTGTTCTTGCCCCGGGCTGGGTGGCGATATTTTGGATCACCTGAAACTTGTCGGGGGTGTCTTCATGGATCACGGTCAGGGTGCCGTCGCCGTTTGAACTGAACACTGTCTGCGATTCCGGATCAAATGCCACGGCATCCACTCCGGCGCCGATCGGCAGGCTCGCCAGTATTTTGCCGCTGTCCGCATCCATCACTTCAACAGTTTTGCTGCCGCGGCAGCCGCTGAAAAGCCGTTGATGTTCTATATCCATAGCCAGTCAGGTCGGGGTTTTGCCCGGATCGAGCGGCCAGTGGTTCAATACGGTCATTTTCACCGAGTCGATCTTAACGACTTCGTCTTTATCCTCGATGTTGACATATACGTGTCCTTTGCCGTCGGCCACGGCAAACTCCGGCGCGCCGCCAAGTTCGATATCGCCGGCAACCCCGCCGGCTTTAGCATCAAGCACCGTCGCCGTACTGCCGCCGTTGTTTAACGCGAAGACGCGGCGCGAAGCGGGATCGTAGATGATCGCGTCGGGTTTCTTCCCGGCTTGAGCTTCTCCGATTTTTTCCAGTGTCTTCAGGTCGTAAATTCCGATCTTATTTTCGCGCCCGTTACTGGTGAAGAGACGGTTGAACTCCGGGACCAGCGCGACGCCGTGAACGCCGTTGGTGCCGGGGATTTCCCGCACGACGTTGAAAGTGTTCATATCCACAATCATGACTCGCGTCTCACGCGCAATATATAACCGCTGAGTTGCAGGGTCTATCGTCAGGTAATCCCATGAACCTTCGCCGCCGATGATCTCTTTTTTAACCACACGGTAACCGTCCTGTTTATTCACGTCCTGTCCCGGCGCCTGTGAAACGGCGAAAAATCCAGCAGCGGTCAGCAGCATATAAGCAAAAAATTTCATTTTTACATCCTCATTTTGGATTGGAAACCAGATTTTATAGACGGAATAAAAATAACCCAGTAATTGAGAAATAGCAAAGCGCGGCTTTATGTAATCAATACAGGCATCGAGCCAACGAATATCCCGCATTTGCCCGAATTCGTAAATCTGCTTTCGGATGCTAAATTTACATTGCATTAAACAAGCAATAAACAGAAATTATAGAGAACAGGAGGAGAATAAATGAGACGTGCCGGTATCTGGTCATCTTATCTGATTGATGCGTCACCGGAGGAGATGGTGTCGCTGTTTGCATTACACGGCTGGCATGATCTTGAGTTTTCAGACGAGCATGGACATATGCTGCTTGCACGCGGTGGTGACGCCGCCGCGGTTGGAAATAAATTCCGGGAGTTTGCCGCGGATCATGCCGTAGTGTTCCCGCAGGGGCATTTGTGGCTGTCATGCGATATTTGCGTTTCCGACAATGGTGCGACAATTGAAACGCTGAAACGCTGGCTGGATCTTTTTCTGGGGATCGGCGTAAAAGCGGCGGTACTCCATGCCGGCGGACATTCGCTTGTTAAAGCAGGAGTTCCGTCAGAGAGAATATTCGACATGCGTATTGCGGCGCTGCGCGCGCTGACCGCGCATCTCAAGGGCACGGCTATGAAGATTGCGCTTGAGAATCTCTTTGATAACAATGTGCCGACTGCGGATGAGTTGAACCCGCTGGTTGACGCTTTGGACAGCAACATCGGCATATGCCTTGACACCGGGCATTTGAATATCGTCAAGGGCGATCCCGGCGTCTTCATCCGCAAAGCGGGTTCGCGGCTGTGCGCGCTTCATATTGCCGATAATGAGGGGAACTATGATCAGCATTTGATGCCTTACGGCCGCGGCACGGTGAACTGGAAAACGTTTATGGCGGCGATCCGCGAAGTAGGTTACGACGGGTTGATGAATCTTGAGATTCCCGGGGAAAACCAATGTCCGCTGCCGGTGCGCCTCATGAAATTAGATTATCTGCGGAGAACAATGTCGTTCCTCCTTGAAGATGGTCAATAATATTTGTCCGCAATCTTGATGCAAGTGAAAAATTGCGAATAGATATTAATTTGAATATCCAATATCCAACACGGAATATCCAATGTCCAAGCTTGCCACTGTCCTGACTCCTGACTCATTTATTCCGGTGAAGATTCAGCCAGCGGCGATGCGCCCAGAGCCATTGCTCCGGCTGCTCCGCGATAAGTTTCTCCAAGGCGGTCGTGTACATCTGGGTGACGGTTTTAATGTCGAGTTCTTTATTATCGGTCGGCGTGTAGCGGATGATTTCGCCGACGACGAATTCAAAATTGAAATTATCATCCACGCGCCGGGTTAGCTGCGGCACGATTGCCACTCCAGTTTTCAGGTGCAGCAGGGCGGGGGAGGAATGGGTACGGCACGGCTGACCGAAGAATAGCGTTTCAACCCCTTCTTTGGAGCCGGCATGCTGATCGGCGAGAATCGCGATGGTCTGACCTGCCCGTAATGCTTTCATCAGGCCTTTGATGCCGCCGTCCTTGGGCACGCTCTGATGGATGCCGGATTCGCGGTTGCGGAGAATACATTTGCCGATCAGCGGATTGCCGAACGGGCGCATGATTGATACCATCGGTATCCCGGTTTTTTCCGCCCAGGCGGAGCCGGCCAGTTCCCAGTTGCCGTAATGGGCGGTGATAATGATCGCATTGATATTTTTCTCGTTGGGGCCGAATACTTCGCGAATGGTATCCTGATTGCCGGTGAATTTCACCTTGTCCGGCGAATAGAGCTGGCTCAGCTTAATGATTTCCACCAGCAGTTTTGAGAAGCTGTTATAGGATAGCATGGCAATTTTTGTCGCTTCATTCACGTCTTTAGTAATGCCGGCATGCAGAATGTGTTTAATCGAGCGGTCGCTGTGTCTTTTGTCGATGTAGAACAATATTTTGAACAGAAAACTGCTCAGTCCGTATGCGGCTTTTAGCGGCAGCATCCGGATAAACATGTAAAGAAACCAGAACGGAATAAATTCCAGCCAGATTCTGAAAAAGCCTTTGCTCTTCCGTTTCTTCTTTTTCTGCGGCGCTTCCGTTACTGTACTGGTACTCATAGATTTATAATCTTACATTAAATTTGATTTAAACGATTCAGAATTTTGTAGTAATGATGAAAAGCTGTCAGGCCTTTGTTTACATTTTTACATGAACCCAATATAGTGTTTTTATGAGAGTATTTCAATCTGCCGTTTATTTAATTCGGATATTTACCGTAAACAGACGTTCCTTTTAATACTAACCACAGAGGCAGAAAGGCACAGAGAAAACCATTTTTCACCATGATGTTCTTAGCGCGGCATAGATGCAACCCAAAAATACACCTTAACCACGAAAAGCACGAAAATTCACGAAAAAAAGCCAATACAGTTTTATCCCGCGACTGCGGGAAGGACGCAGAGCACACGGAGG
>CAIMFA010000189.1 GCA_903840185.1 uncultured Lentisphaeria bacterium
CGGGGCATAACCACCGAGAAATGCGAAAATATCCTCCCGTAGTTCATCCACCGACTGATAGCGTTCCTCCGGATTTCTGCTCATCGCCTTAAGCACGACCGCCTGTAATGCGGCCGGAAGCTGGCGTTTCTGATTTTCCGCATCGGGGAAACCGATATTGCCATTAATCGTCTGGACTATAATTTCGTTTACCGGGCGGCCGCTGAGCGGACTTTCAAAAGTAAGTATCGCGTATAAAATCCCGCCAAGCGCATAAATGTCGGTCCGTTCATCTTTCAGATGGTTTTTGCCCGCGGCCTGCTCCGGGGCCATATAGCCGGGAGTGCCTTTAGTAACGCCGTCCAGGGTAATATGACTGGATGCACCGGTTCCGGGAAACGTAATCATTTCGCCGTCATAATTATCGTCAATATCCTCGGCGGCGCCGATAAAACGCGCCAGCCCCCAGTCCAGAATCAGCACTTCGCCAAAGTCGCCGACATGAATATTGTCCGGCTTCAAATCAAGGTGAATGATTTTTTTCGAATGAGCGAACACCACTCCATTGAGAATTTTTACATAGATGCGCAGCAGCCTGGTAAGGTCAAATTCTTTCAGCGTTTTATAATCATCCTCCCGCAGCTTTCTGAGAATCGCCGACAGCGTGCGTCCGCGCAGCAGCTTCATGGTAAAATACGGTGCGCCGTTGGTATCCACTCCGATATCATGAACCGGGACGATATTCGGATGTTCCAGGCGGGCGGTAATTCTGGCCTCCTGGACAAACCGGTTGATATCCGATTGCGGACGGTCCGCGGCGTCCGGGATTATCGCCATGGCCACGTTGCGGGTCGTATCTCTGTCTTTTACCTGAATAACGGCTTTCATGCCGCCGAATCCGACGCTCCGGATGAATTTGTATTTACCGGCGGGTTTCGGCGTCAGTTCTTTAATATCAGAATTATCCGCGGATATTGCATGAGGGTCGTGCAGCGCATCAGATGCGCCGGTAGTCGCCTCCAGCACCTGAGTTTTCGGCTCGGCGGAATGCTGCAGATGTTCGTCCAGCGTCACCTCCTGAAGAAGATGTTCTTTAATCTCCTCCAGATTCGGTGCTGAGTTTTGTCCGTTGATGTTCATAATTATTTCGCAATAAAACAAAAGGCGGGCCGACGAAGGAAACGCCGACCCGCCATGAATTTTTTATTATTCTGAACGTTTCCTGTTCTTTTTCGTAAGGGCCGGTTCGGCTTCCCCCTTAACAACGCTTCCATTGATCACGCATTCAGTAATATTATCCACGGAAGGCACTGAATACATTATTTCCAGCATCAGGGATTCCAGCAGCGAGCGCAGTCCGCGGGCGCCGGTGCCCTTGATGACAGCTTCCTCCGCCAGAGCCTCAACCGCGTCATCAGTGAACTTCAATGAAACATTTTCCATTGCCATCAGCTTCTGATACTGCTTGACCAGCGCGTTTTTCGGCTCGGTCAGAATCCGCATCAAATCCTCTTTCTTCAATGGTTCCAGATTCGCGATGATCGGCAGCCGTCCGACAAATTCCGGAATAAGTCCGAATCTAATCAGGTCTTCCGGTTCGTAACGCAGCAGCGGATTGTCGGCTGACATCGAGGCGCGTACCGGCTTCTTTTTTTCCGGATCAGTAATCTGTTTAAATCCCAGCACCTGTTTGCCGACGCGGCGTTGAATAATTTTATCCAGACCGATGAATGCGCCGCCGCAGATGAACAGAATATTGGTGGTGTCCACCTGAATATATTCCTGATGCGGATGTTTTCTGCCGCCTTTCGGGGGCACGTTGGCGACAGTACCTTCAAGAATCTTCAGCAGCGCCTGCTGCACGCCTTCACCCGAAACATCGCGGGTGATTGACACATTCTCAGTCTTTCTGGCAATTTTGTCAATTTCATCCACATATATGATTCCGATCTGAGCCTTCTGAACATCATATTCGGCGGCCTGCAGCAGGCGCAGAATGATGTTTTCAACGTCTTCGCCAACATAGCCGGCTTCAGTCAGAGTCGTCGCATCGCAGATGCAGAAAGGCACGTCAAGCAGACGGGCCAGGGTTTTTGCCAGCAATGTTTTGCCGGACCCGGTCGGGCCGATCAGCAGCACGTTGCTTTTTTCGATTTCAACGCCGTCAAAATCGGCGGCTTTCGGGTCACTGTCCCGCTGGGACTGCAACCGTTTATAATGATTATGCACCGCCACGGAAAGGAACTTTTTTGCCTGTTCCTGTCCGATGACGTATTTATCCAGAACGCTCTTTATTCCATCCGGTTTCAGCACATTTAATTTGGGTATCGGATTATTTTCCGCCGCCGGAAAAGAAGCAGCTTTCTTTCCTTCTTTCTTGTACAGATCGGAACAAAGGCTGACGCAACTGTTGCAGATCGCCGCCCCTGTAGGGCTGGTAACCAGCTGGCCGACTTCCGGGTCGGATGCGTTTCTGCCGCAAAATGAACAGAAGAGATTATTCTCTCCGCGTTTGTTGTTTGTCATGGCAATCCTTAAAAATTTATTGTTTGACAGGCTCCGCCGCTTTGGCTCCAATGACCACACTGTCAACCACGCCGTAAGCTTTAGCCTCTTCAGAGGACATGAAGTAATCTCGTTCAGTGTCCCGTTCGACTTTTTTCAGGCTCTGGCCGGTATGTTTTGAGAGAATCTGATTGAGCATGGACCGCATCCGCAGGATTTCCTGCGCCTGGATGTTGATATCGGCGGCTGTGCCTTCATAACCGCCCCAGGGCTGATGAATCATAATCCTGGCGTTCGGCAGCGCATAACGTTTTCCGGCAGTTCCGGCGGCCAGCAATACCGCGCCCATGCTGGCGGCCTGGCCGATGCAATAGGTTTTCACCGGGCAGGAGATCACCTGCATGGTGTCGTATATCGCTAGTCCGGCGGTAATCGAGCCGCCGGGGCTGTTGATGTAGAGATCGATTTCCTTCTTCGGGTCTTCCGATTGAAGAAACAGCAGCTGAGCCACGATCAGGTTGGCAATAGTATCGTCAACCGGGGTGCCCAGAAGGATAATCCGGTCCTTAAGCAGACGGGAATAAATATCGTAACCGCGTTCGCCGGTTCCGGTTTGTTCAACGACCATCGGTACCAGTACTGAATTTTTCATAACATACTCCTCTTTATTGCTAAAGGTTACAGAACATCCTTCCCATCCGGATAAATGCGCTCGGCGGAAGTCTATTACTTCTTTGCCGGAACATCTACGATCTGAGCATTTTTTGCCAGAAATTCAGAAACTTTTCCGGTCAGGATGTCCAGATGCATTTCTTCTACGCCGCCGGATTTTTCCAGCATGCTGCGAAGTTCTTTTTCTTTATATCCGTAATATTTGCTCATGTTCTTCAACTCGCCGTCAAATTCATGGCTTTCAACTTTGATATTTTCTTTTTCCGCGATTTTGCGGAGAATGAATACCCGGCGGAGTCTCAGCGCGGCATTAACCGCGGCTTCTTTTTTATGGGCTTCAATATTCTTTTTGAATTCCTCGACATCCTCTTCTTTTTTGACATTGGCCTGGACGGTGCGTTTCAATTCCCGCTCCATTTCGCCTTCGAGCAACGCCGGGGAAATCTCGAAATGACCGATCTCGTTGGAAAGTTTTTCATATACCAGATTGGCCACTTCGGAGCGTCTCTTCATCTCGGATTCGCGGATAATGCTGCTTTTCAGCGTTTCACGCAGTTTTTCCGGAGAATCAACTTTCATTTTTTCGCAAAGTTCAGCCAGTTCCAGCGGTTTGCGGCGCTGAACAGAATTAACCGTCAATTTATAGGCGACTTTTTTGCCTGCCAGCGCGGCTTCGCGATAATCGGCCGGATATTCAGCCGTGAAGTTATATTCCTTGCCGGCTTCCGCGCCGGTAAGCGCGCTGATGGCGCCGGGAATCATTTCCGGTTCGCTCAGCCACAGCCAGTTGTCATTGGCCTGAACCTGGCGGGCAAGGCCGGGAGAGGCATCCGCGGCAACCGCGAAGTCAGAAGTGTAGGACACTTTCAGCATGTCGTCTTTCTGCGCCGGGCTGGTGACATCTTCATAGCCGGCATACATTTCTTTATAATAGCTGACACGCTTTTCAACTTCTTCTTCAGACACTTCAGCCGCCGGAACTTCCACTTTAATGCCCTTATATTCAGGGAGATTGAATTCCGGAGCAACGTCGAATGTCAGCGCAAACTGGTATTCGGCGTCAAGCTTGATCTCGCCGGCTTCGGAAGGCGCGCCGTAAGAGACAATATCCATAGATTTGTCTTCAGTCACTTTCTGGAAAGCCGCCGAATAAAAATGTTTCTTCAGTTCACTTTTAATATCGTTTTCGTAGCGGGACATAATCATATTGACCGGCGCTTTGCCCTTGCGGAAGCCGGGAATAACTACCATTCCGGCAAACTCGCGGGTAATTTTGCCGGCTTCGCGGCGGACCGTGTCCTGATCTATCGTGAAATTAAATTTCTTCTGGCATGGTTTCGTCTCTTCCACATTGAAAGAGATTGCTTCGATAAGGCTTTTATTTGACATCGCCATTTCCTTTTTTATGTTTTAGCTTAAAAATAAACTGTTACTTTAAATTAATAATCTGTAAAAAAAACATTAAGTCTTTTAATTTACTGTAATTATTGCTTTTTTCAAA
>CAIMFA010000190.1 GCA_903840185.1 uncultured Lentisphaeria bacterium
CTTGAAAAAAGCAAGAAAAAAAGCACGATTTGGGTAAAAAATCGTGCTTTTTTTAACAATTTTAGCTTAAAGTGTGCGCTTTATCCAATTTTCAGGTTACTACCAGGCGCGATTCCGGCGGAACAGGCCTCGGATTGTCAATATCCTCCTCAATCATGGAAGAACATAAAGGCCGTCTGGAAATAAAATCCAGGAAAGGTTCAGGCACCTCCGTGAAAATTGTTCTGCCGGCAGCCAATGGAAATTGAAAGTTGAAAATTGTAAATTGTAAATTGTAAATTGAAAATTGAAAATTGAAAGTTGAAAGTGAGCCAGCTTGACGGGTACTGCTACTGCTGGATTGAAAGTTCAAAGTTCAAAAAGGAACAGTGAATTCCCAAGCGGTCTCATTGGGACTTCGTGGCATCAAGTTCAATTTCAAAGAGCAAGTCGCGGCGGCAGACATCGGCATGAGCTACAGCCAGCGGAAAAACCGGAATAACATGATTGCGGCAGTATTGGTCGAAGATTTTTCTATCTTCAATATTTTTGAAATAAGCGATTCCCCTGGATAAATCATTCCAGTCCATTTGCCGTGAACGCAGAATTGCATGAACGACGCGCATCGTTAAGTCAATCTGGAGTTCCGGGTTTCCTGCATGTTCAGTCTGTCCTTCCGGCGCAATGCTGGCGGTTCCTGAAATCATCAAATTACGATGAGTCGGAAAAGACATTTCCACCGCACGGCTGAATGTGCTGCGGTAGTTCAACGGCGACAGCTGCATGGGCGAGTCAACCTGTTGAATTTTGACTTTATCACCCTTAGGGCGGACTGCAAAAATATTGCAGATAAGCGCGGCTCCCGATTGATTTGCCGCACCGATACCGGTACTGGCGGGGATAACTCCCCTGCTGAAAACACCGTTTTCTTTGTAGAACGCAGTTCTGGCAATATTAAATTCGTCATACCATTCGAGCAGTTGATCCAGAAAGAACCAGGTGCGGACAATATCGCTGAATTGAAAATTGTAGAGCTTCAGCACTGACGCAATGATCGCCAGAACTTCGCGGGTCTGCTCCGCCCGTGAAGCCTGCATGTTTTCAGGCCTGATCCCGCTTAAATTGCAATATACTGCGTACTCATCTTCGTAAATGAAACCAACGGTTTTAGAATTATATTTTACCGGAACGTGGCCGGTTCCGGATATTGCAAATGTCTGACTTGAGGATACAGCTCCGTCTTTGCAGGCATCGCCCTGCAGCCACACGGTCTGTCCGTCGGCTGAATTCCCGGCAAAGTGCCGGATTCCGGCAAAGACAAAACGATTCAGCATCAGAGTATCCTGCCCCGCTGGAAAATCGCGCAGCGCGGAATTCATTTTAGCATCACTGCCGCACGAGGTAATACAGTATTCGGTTCTGCCGGCCAGTGCTAACGTCGAAATACTATATTTATCATTGCTGGTTATAGACATAATTCCCATATTTCAAACCTTTTTATTATCCTTCTCCGGCTGCTGCTTGATAATTTTTAAAGGAATCGCAGGCAGCGTGATTATTACTTTTTCTTTTTTTATTTTAGGCGCTTCTTTATTAGGAACGATTTTCGGGACGGTATTATTGCCGACAGTATTATCTTTTTCTTTATTTTCCTGCATTTTAGAAGGCTCCTTGCTCTCATCCTTTTTCGGTACTGGCAATTCTTTGCTCTCTTCTTTCTTTTGTACCGGCGGTTCCTCCCTTTCAATATAGGCAGTACCGGTCATAATCAGGTTATCTGTCATGCCGGCGGGGGCATTGCCTTCCGCTCTTAAAATTATGGAATGCTTGTCTTTGTCAGCCGGAATATAAGCGTTTTTGATTGAAATGCCTTTGGGAGGATCAACCAGCTGAACAGAGACAGGAATTTTCCAATCCGGTTTCCGCCTGATTTCCAGCGGAATGACAACATCTTTTCCCTGAGTCAGCTCAATAAAGCCCTGCTCAGGAATAGTCGCTGAAATAACGAACGGAGCGGAATCATTGATAAGCACTGTTTCTTCTTCGGCATCAACCAGATGATGCCAGATGAACGCCTGCATCTCATCCTCTGCCGGCTCAACTGCATGAGAAACGCTCTTGCCATTTATTAATGCAGTGCCTTCCAATACCGGACGGATAATCCCCTGGCGGCTTTGCTCCGATGGAGAAATCGTGATACGGACTTTACTTAAATTCTCAGGAATGACTACCCCGCGGAGGGTAAGTCCGGAATCTTTGTCTTTAAAACTAAGCTTGATTTGACCGTTAAAACCTTCCTTGCGAACTGCATAAACCGTCTGCATCGCGACTCCGCCCCTGGACAGAGTCAGACTCGCGGGAACCGCAATCAGCACAAAATCCGGATCAGGCGCGCTTATCCGGAGACGATAAGCATATTCCATCCCCCCCCTGCCCTGCGTATCATAAATCTGAACAGTATATATGCCGTTTTCCGGCAGAACATGTGTCAAGCCTGAATCCGCATGATGAGTGATAAATCCCTCTGTCAAATCTTTACGGTCATCGTTTTCCTTCAACTTTTCACCCCGGCTGTTGAAGAGAGTAATAAACGAATCCAGCGGCGAACCAAGCCGCCGTGCATAAACTTCAAGCGAAACTGTCTGCCCTTTTTTACCCTCAAAGCAGAAGTAATTTCTCGCTCCGCTATTCATGAGCCGCCCGTTTATTATTACTGGAACGGTAACTTTTTGCGCATTTCCACGGTCATTGCAGGATTCAGCGGCAAAAACTTCCGGGAGCCCGCTGACGGCGAATGATACCTGGTTCGAAACCAGTTCATTATTCTTTACGCTGATTTTCTGAATGGCCGGGGCATTTTTATCAACATCGGCCTCTGTCGATTCCGATGGCAGATTCACGCCGTAAATTTTCACTGGAACCGGATTTTTACCAGATGCCGCACCGAGCGGGAAAATATGGGTTATATACGGAAGCTCGCCAATTTTGACCCTGTACACAAAATCCTCCCGACCGCGGTAAATAGAGTCGCGAACCGCCAGAAAATAATCGCCGTCGGCGGTAATATCGTAAAACAGCACCGGATCCTGTTCATATCTGAAGTCGTCGGCAAAGGCCAGTTCCCTGCCCTGTGCGTCATAGAGCGTCAGACAAACTTTAAACCAGCCCGGAACAGCATCCGCCAGATACGGAATCAACGCCCTGGCGGAAGCTTCAAACACCAGGTGCTGTCCTTTTTTTGCGGTAAATTTAAACATATCAACGTCGCCTGGCATGATTTGCCCGTTGATTAAAACCGGCAGTCCGGGCATGAGGACGGCATTTTCCCGTTTGTCGTTCGGCTCCGCCTCCACGATCTCCTTCAACTGCCCGATATTGAATGTCAGCTTATTCGAGATTCCGGTGTCAGTGATCAAACACAATTCCCGGTCGCCGGCAGCGGCATCTTTCGAGATTGAAACTTTGAGTTTAACAACTTCATCAATGGCTTTCTTCTGGAAATTCGGCTTTCTTTTCTCCGGTTCTTTGGAATCAATAATCTGCAGTTTAACATCCTGTCCGTTGATATACGCGGATTTTGCGCCATAAATGAACTGGCCGCCGATTTTTATCTCGAACTCAGTTCCAGGCGTGCCTCCCGCAGGATATACATATCCAATATGGGGAAGCTCCACCGTCGCCGCCGCCAGATTCATCCCGGCAATAAACAGGACTGAAAAGATAGCTATATATACTCGAATTTTACTCATATTTTCCTTCTTTATTTTATCCTGTCTGCTCAATTATGGGAAGACTGGGAGGACTGAGAAGACTGTGGAGTATTTTCAGTTCCCGGCTTCCCACTTCTCACTTTGCCCCATCCGGCATAACTTCTTTAAGGATTCCGCCGGTTTCCTTTTCCGGTATTTCTTTGCCCGGCAGCGGCGAAACAGCAATGCTTCTGCCGTCAGGATGGGGCATCTGCGAATTGAGGTCAATACCCATCAGAATATAAATGCTTCCGGTTAAATCCCACGGATAAATCGGACGCTCCACCACATTTTCACCGCGTTCATCAGTTTTGCCCACTACTTTGCCGCCGCGGAAACCGCCGCCGGCGATTAGGGATGAAAATGCTTTGCCGTAATGACCGCGGCCGCCGTTCCATGGGGACTCCATCTGGATTTTAGGCGTATGTCCGAATTCCCCGGTTACCCAGACAATCGTGCTGTCCAGCAATTTACGGTCTGCCAGATCCTGCAATAGCGCGGCCAGTCCTTTGTCCAGTTCAGGCAGTTTTCTGGACATTTCCTGAAAATGATCCTTGTGCGTATCCCAGCCGGGAACGTTGATAGTGATAAACGGAACCCCGCGTTCAACCAGCCGCCGGGCAACAAGACAGGACTGTCCGAATTTGTTAAGGCCGTATTTCTCTCTCAACTCTTTTTTCTCTTCAGCAAGGTCGAATGCCTTGCCGGCGTCGCCCAGGATTACCGCATAAGCCTGCTCCTGGCAGGCGTCAATAGCTTTAACTGCCGGATCCTGATTCATTTCACGGCCGAAAGTATCCAGCGACTTCAGCAACTCCCGTCGGTCATGCTGCCGTTCCAGAGTGATCTTTTCAGAGATGATCCCTTCCACCGCGAACGGCTGTTTCGACGGGTCGCTGCCGGTGGCGAATGATTTATAACGGGAGCCGAGAAAGCCTGCTTCGGAAAAACGCCCCAGCGGAGCGGTGATGATAATATTCGGCGGCAGCATTCCGGTATAGCCGCCATTGTAGCCTTTGAAATATGAAATTACGGAGCTAACTCCGGGAAACATCAATCCTTCCACCGGCTTTCTGCCCGTCTGCACCAGGCATGCCGCGGTTTCGTGTCCGTTGTTATTGTGAGTAATGCCGCGCAGAATGACATATTTATCGGCCTGCTTAGCCAGCAGCGGCAGCATCTGAGATATCTGAATCCCCTCAACATTGGTCGGAATCGGCTTATTATAAGGGCCGCAATAGTCCTGTCCGGCATTCGGTTTGGGATCAAAAGTATCCAGTTGCGACAAACCGCCTGCAAGCCATATCTGTATGACCGCCTTTGCCGGCGGCTTTTTTTCTTCAGCGCCGGCGGCTGAAACCCCAAGGCAGAACAGCGCCGCCGCAGCAGCCCTGAGTCCTGTTGTAAAAATATAATTCATTAAAAATCCCGTATTTATTAACTTTAGAACGTCCATTTTGACTTCCGGAATCTGATTATTAATATATCGCTCCGCTGGAGCTAAAAACTATCTTAAATAGGATTTTAAGCTATTAATATTCCGCGCCCCTGGCGCTTTAAAACTTAAAACTTAAAACTTAAAACTTAAAACTTAAAACTCTCTGCATTTTAGAACTTTAGAACTTTAGAACTTTAGAACTTCATGACACTGTTTTCTGATTATTAATATATCGCTCCGCTGGAGCTAAAAACTATCTTAAATAGGATTTTAAGCTATTAATATTCCGCGCCCC
>CAIMFA010000191.1 GCA_903840185.1 uncultured Lentisphaeria bacterium
ACACTTTTTTCATCAAGCTTGATACCGTTGTTCAGCGAGTGAACGAAGAGCTTGCCTTGCTGGCTGACCAAGCAGCAACAATAGCAAGCATGTTTTGCTGGCCATGGATAATAGCGGCAATTTGATTTTTAATTGGAATTAGCGGCCCGATGGGAACAGGCCATGTTCAGGCCTCGCTGGCGCTGGCTAAGTTTGCGGCGGAGCGTTATCCTGAACTGAAAGTTTCCCATCTGAACGTCGCCGAGTTGATGACGCCGGGTTTGAGGTTATTTTTTACGGATTTTTATCATTTCATGCTGCGTCATCTGTCACTCATCTGGCTTTATATGTATCATTCGTCAAATGTGCCGCCCGCGCATACTCCGCTTTTCCGCAAAATAATGATGAAATGGCGCCGGACATTTGAAAAACGTCTGATGAAACGGATAGCTGAATATAACCCGGACTATATTATTTGTACTCATTTTCTGCCGGCGGAAGTCGTCGGGAAAGCCAAAAAAGAGGGGAAAGTTAAATATTTCACTTCAAGCGTGATAACTGATTTCTCAGTGCACTGGGTATATATCCAGCCCAAACTTGACCTCTTTTTTGTTTCCAATCTTGACATGTCGCTGATTATGCACCTGCGCGGCATAGACCGGGAAAAAATCTATACCACCGGCTGCCCGATACTTCCCGGGTTTTCCAAATCCTATTCCGAGGAAGATAAAAAGAGTTTGCGCGATGAACTGGGACTGCCGCGGGATGCCAACCTGGTCATGGTGATGATGGGCGGCGAAAATATCGGGCGCGTTGCCGCTATCACCCGGACTCTGCTGGATAATTTTCCGTCCATATCCGTACTGGCAATGACCGGAAAGGATAAAAAACTTTATCAGCAGATAGAACAGATGAAGCCCAAATATCCCGGCAGGGTCTTTCCTGTATCATTCACCACCCGGGTTAATGATTATATGGCGATCAGTTATCTGGTAGTTTCCAAACCCGGCGGAATAACCATCTCCGAATGCCTGGCAATGAGGAAACCAGTTATCGTCATGGATCCGATTCCCGGACATGAACAAAAAAATGCGACATATCTGGCCACTCACGGCCTTGCCGCTTTCTCCGAGACGTTGACCGATCTTACCCTGATGGATGCGGAGGCCGGAGCAACCTGGATGCAAATAGTATCAAATAATCATCATACCTATAAACAGCACGATGCGGCCGGAAAAATCTTAAAAGTAGTCATCGAGTGGGAAGGCTGCGCCGGCAATCAAAATTAAAAATCCCTATCATTTGGTAAAGAAGCTTTCCCGCTTAGTTTGTCAAACCGCACGAACATGTTTCAACACCGGCATCTAAAAATCAATAGAGAGTATACTCGTAATAGGAAATGCCGCTGAATGGAATAGTTTTATCAAGTTTGACGGAAAAAACCAGTATACGGCCTTTAACGGCGGAATGAGGAGAAGCGCTGACGGTAATGGTATAGTAGCCGGATTCAGTAAAAGCAAAATTGTTTTTCAGGCTGGTAATGACAGGTTCCGGCAGATTTTGCTGCAGCGGAATTTTTCTGGTCTTCCAGAGTTCGATGGCGTTCATGATGCTGGCGGCTTCATCACCGGAACAGCCGAGTTTTCCAATCAGCAAGGTTTTAGTAGCGTTGAAAATGCTGCAGGCGCTGGCTGGAATATTGTGGGCAACAGGGCGCAGGTTGGGTCTGCCATTATTGTCAACATTGAAAAAATTACCGGCGTCGGGAATATAGAATACTTCCCGGTTATACTGCATCGGACCGTTGCGCGGCAGCGGCTCAAGTCCGAGAGCCTTGTATTCAGGGGCTTCCATACCGCCGATCCGGACTAACGAGTCCTGATCAACATAGTCCAGTAACCGGTTTTTGAAGTCGTCCAGCGCGTCCGGAGCTTTTTTCTCCGCAAAACAATATTTTTCAAAGATGTTGAAGTTCTTATCCGGAGTTATGCCGGAAATATCGAATCCGGTATTCATATCGTTGATGCTTAAAGTATATTTGGCATCATACGCCTGATAGGCGTGTTCCGTGCCATCGGCCATAAAGCGTGGAATTACAGCGTCATCGGCGAATACAAAATCTCTGCTCTTATATGCTTGTTTATCGTTGAGGATCAGCCAGCAGGCGCGGGCGGCGCAGCTTTCGGCCAGCAGCATGGAGCGCTCCAGCCGGCAGAGCGTGCCGGCTTTAGCGGAGCTGATCTGCGAAAGCGTGACAATAGAAGCCGTCAGCAGCGAAACCAGCAGCAGCAAACCAAGAACGGCAACGAGTGCGACACCGCGTTGGCCATTATTTGTTTCAGTTGCTGTTCGACAGGCTGAAGGACTGGAGGTAGCCATTGCCGGCAGTACGCCTGAACCATGATTCTTTTTCACCATTTTTCCATTCGATAGTTAGTTGTATGCCTTTAGGAATATAATCTTTATCGTATTCCCACTGATTGGACAGTTGAACAGAACCGTTCAATTTGTCGAGGTCCGCATAAAGAAAACTTATATTGCCGATTCCGCTGGCGATAACTTCAGTACGAAGACTGTCGCCGGGAGATTCGTCCCAGCCCAGTATCGGCGTGCCCTGATATGCGGCAATGAGTTTATCATTTTCGCGGTACAGTTTCAAAAAGCGGATCCCGGCATTTTCGCCGGGAATGACGCGATGCAGGCAGGCCAGCAGCAGATGATCAGACGCACCGGTGAAAACTAAAGAGTTCTTCAAGTCGGGCGTTTTCCAGTTAAACGGCACGGCGTTCTTGAACGAGGTATTGACAATCGCGTCGATCCGCAGTTTTTCACTCAAGCGGTTATGCACGGCCTCTGCACGGCGCCATGAGCGGTAGACCGTATTCAGCATCAGTCCGATGGTTACCGCGATCATTGCCATGATAGCCGCGGCGCTGATTAGTTCAATCAAAGTAAAATACCGGCGGCGGAAGTTGCGCTTCATTAATTACCTCCGTGCAGCAGACGGTCAATGACTATGGAGTCGGCTAATCTGCCGTTCTTGTCAATGAGATTGATGTGGAGTGCGGAAAGCCGCCATCCGGAAAGGCCGGCTGAAACATTCTCCGGCAGATTTTCAGGCAGTGAATAGTTTACTGTCAACCCGAATTCAGGGTAGTCAAATATTGCCCGTGGTAAAGAAGCATCCGGAGGAGCCAGCAGCAGATATTCGGCGGCCTGGCTTAGCGCGTGTTGATGCCGCCATTGTAATTCGGCTTTGTTCATACGCTGTTTGGCCGCGCCGATGATGCCCATGGCGGCGGCAATACCCAATGCCAGAATGCCGATGGCAATAGCAACTTCAACCAGTGTAAAATTGGATTTTCTAATATTCATTGCTTGTATAGATCCTGTTCGGCAACAATTATATCGCCGGTAAGAGTGGAAAAGGTCATTGCCAAAGCACGCCTGTCCATGGAAAAAATGATTTTACCGGGACCGCAGATTTCTCTGCCGGGCAATACCCGGAACACTACAGCATCATCGCTGCCGGAGAAAACAGGTGCGACTGGAAATACTACTTTTACAGCTGAAGGCAATGTCAGCGACTCCCCGGTTGAACTTTGCAGCGCGAAAGTATTATTGACATACCTGATAGACTGTTCCTGACCGGCAGCGACTGCACGGAGCTGTCCAGTGAGAAACAATTTACGCACCTTGTCAACATTGTTCCGCAAAGAGACGCCGACCGGCAGTTTACCGAGCCGCGGCAGCGTCAGTCCGATCGCCAGCATGATAATGCTGAACACGATCGCCAGTTCAAGCAAAGTAAAGTTACGCCGCATAATATCTGTCCTCATAATATCGCCGTCCGTCGTACGGACTCGTAAAGACTATTCCCAGCTGCCGATATCAGCGGCATCGCCGGTGCCGCCGGGCTGGCCGTCGCTGCCATAGGAAATAATGTCGAAATCGCCGTGCTGGCCGGGGCAGACGTAAACATAGTCATGGCCCCACGGGTCTTTGGGCAGTTTTTTCAAA
>CAIMFA010000192.1 GCA_903840185.1 uncultured Lentisphaeria bacterium
AGCGGTGATGCTTTCATGTGAAGTCTTTCTCAATGAGACACTGCTCGGCGGCCATCGCGGCGGCTTCACTCCGTTCGAATGCGTTGTTACAGAACAACTCTGGCAAGTGTGTGCCGGCCAGGCGGTGGAATTACGTGTTGAAGTGGATTCCGCAAAATCAGCTTTCACCGCCGATGGGGTTGTTCATCAGGTCGGTTATCCGGATGACGGCGAGGAAGGGCCTATACCCGGAGGTATCTGGCAGGACGTCTGGATCGCGACCCGTCCCAGGATTCGCGCGGCGGCGTGGAATATTGATTATCACCATGCCGGACGCTCCGCGGTTTTAACCGTATCCATTGTGAACGAATCAGCAGGCGCTTTTTCCGGAACGCTCATGGTTAAATGCGGCAGTCTCAGCGCCGTATTGCCTGTCATGATCGCAACAGGAGAATTGAAACTATATCAGTTGAATTTAAATATTCCCGCCGGAATGTGCGAATGGTCCATGCAGTCGCCTTGTCTGCACAAACTTACGCTTGCTGTTCTTGACGGTTCCAGGCGGCGTGTTGACACGCTTACTGACCGGGTCGGATTTCGCGAGGTGGCCGTACACGGCGAAAAATTACTGCTGAACGGCGTTCCGACGCGACTTTTCGGGCTCAGCCTGATCCGTCACCGAGTGGCGCCGTATCTCTGGCGGCGCGATTACCTGACGCTCTATTTCAAAACTTTAAAGTCGCTTGGAATCAATGCGCTCAGGCTTCACGCCGCCATTGCGCCGCCGATCGTGCTGCGCATCGCTGACGAGCTGGGAATTGCGGTCATCAACCAGTCATCAGTCTGGAGTACTGTGGTTTCCGGCTATACCGCCGCCGGCGAACGCTTCATTGAAAATACCAGACGGGAATATAGCGAATGGTTTGCGCGTGACCGCAATCATCCGTCTGTACTCATCTGGGATGTAGAGAATGAACAGATAAAAATTGACACAACCAGCCTGCCCTGGGTGAACAAACTTATCGCTCACATGCGGACTCTCACCTCCATGCCGGTTTGCGCCAGCGGCGCGGGATCGCTGGGCGATGACGATTTCATCCACATGCACTGTGCGCCGAATCTCCACCTGATGGCGCGCGGCAAATCTTTCGCCAAGCCTTTTATCGCCGGCGAGTGGTGGGGGCCGAATCTGGAATATCATGACACCTTGCGCTCCCCGTTAAAAATCACCGACCCGCGCTCTCAGGAGCATCTGTTTGAAGAAATTGCGCGCTTTTATGAACGGGAGATACTTGCCCAGCGCAGAAATGGCATGGCCGGCACGTTCCCCTTCGGTTATGAAGTTCTTCTCTTTCAGCCGCTGTTCAGGAAGGGAGAACGCATCAAGCTGCCTTCAACCGGCTATGAATACCCGTTTCTGTCTCATGCCGAACAGTTCTGCCGGGGAGCGAACTACCATGTTGCGCGCCGTCTGCTGGTAAACCCCGGCTGGGATCCGGCAAAGCCGCGGCTGCGGTTTTCAAAACCGCTCGCCGCCGCGCTGAAAACCGCGTTCTCTCCGGTGGTGCTGATACCGGAAGAAGATAACATTGATTTCTATGCCGGCACGGAACTGCTCCGGACATTTGTTGTCTGCAATGACAGCGGCAGCGAATTGAGCGGAACGTTTTGCGTCAGGCTGCGCGCCGGAGACCAGATTACAGAGGCCAATACTGTGACCATCGCGCCGGCCGGACAGAATACGGAGCTGGTCTTCCGGCTCCGGCTTCCCCCTGCGGACAGGCTGACCGTGGCGGTTCTCTCAGCAACATTCACCACAAACGCCGGAATCTTCACCTCGCAGACAGCAGTGCGCCTCTGGCCGGTGATGCGCATTGTAAATCCGGGCAGACCGCTCGCGATCATGGGAGCCGATAACCGGTTGCGGGCGCATTTGCGCCGCATGGACATACCTTTTGTAGAGAAGTGCACGGTTCCTGACGAGCCATGCATTTTAATTGTGCAGGAATTTTCCCCGGAAACGGATGCCGGATCTGTCGCGCGTTTCATGGCCTGTGGCGGACGCATTATTGCGCTCCGGCAGGAAGCCGCTGCCGCAGCATTGCTGCTGCCTTTCAAGTTCAAACCGGCACGTGTTCTGATCCGTGAAGAATTTAAAGACGTTGTTACCGATGAACGGCAGATCAACTGTGCCGATCATGTTCCGCTCACCGCGCCGCGGCATCCGCTCGTTAAAAGCATTCCCGGCAATGAAATACACCCGTTCGCGGCGGGAGATCACCGGGTTGTGGATGATGCCTATTTGCGTCCGGTCAATTCCGGGCTTGATATTGCCGGGGAACATGTGATTGCCGCCGCCTGCATAGACCGCTCGCAGGTTTCACTCGCCGAGCTCCGCCGCAAAGACGGCCTGATTATTGTCTGCCAGCTTCATCTGCTCGACAACCTGGGCATAGACCCTCAGGCGGACGTGATTTTCGCGGATATGATAGAACGGGCGAACGAATATGTGCCTTCAAACCGGACATTGGCTTGCGACGATATGCGTGTCATTAAGACATTAGCATCAACACTTGATGTCCAGGCCAGGCTGGTACATCCGGACTACGATCCGGGAGAAGCCGCAGTTTTCGTCATCACCACGCCAGCTGGCGCGGTGACTGCGCTGCGTCTGATGGAGGATAAATCATCATCTTTTTGCCGCTGGCTCAAAGCTGGCGGGGTCTGTGTGCTGGCGCCGTCCCGGCTGGCTCATGCAGAATTTACGCTGTCTGCGCGGGTAAAAGGCAAAGTCATAGCTTCAGACATCGGCGGGCGCGGAGTTTTCGGATGGAATTCAGAAGATTTTCTCAAAATTATTGACGCGGAAAACTGCGGCGTCATTACATCATACGGTCGCGGATTTTACGAAATCTTACGGCTCTGGCAGCTGGAAACCGAAGGAGTATACGGGGGGCTCACCATCGCCGGACATGCCGGGTCAGCGCTTATCGAACGGCGCATGGGCAAAGGGGTAATTTATCTCACCTCCGTCAATCTGCGGCATACCGGCGAACGCACGGTGATGGTGTTGTGGCAGTCAATG
>CAIMFA010000193.1 GCA_903840185.1 uncultured Lentisphaeria bacterium
AGCTGAGCAACCGCCTGCTGGCAATGAACATCACAGACCAGACGATTCTTGTTACCGGACAGAGCGGTACCGGCAAAAGTACTGCTTTGGAATTCATAAAAAATGAAAAAGCGCTGACGGACAAGTTTTATATTCTCACTGTCGGCCTGAAAGATATTGTCGATTTATCCGATATTAATATAATTGACATTCTGCTGGGAATTGGTTATGCGCTTGTTGAGGAGTGTCCGGCTCTTGAAGGAAAATATTTTAAAAAGCTTGATGAATTGCAGAAACTTCATGATGGCAGTCTCTATATTGAAAAAAGCGATGCTATAGGAGATAAGAAAACGGCAGGCGTTGAAGGCAATCTTTCAGTCGGGGTAAATTGGCTTAATTTTCTTAAGTCCGGAGTTAAAATTTTCAGCAGTTATCAATCAGACAGGGAGTGCCGTTATACCGCACGGCAAATATTCGGCGCAAAAAAATCTGACTTGAAGAATTTGATTGATGGTATGATCGCTGATTTTTACGCTACCCAAAACCTCGGATCAAAAGAACTGCTGCTTATCATAGATGACGTTGAGAAAATGCAGATCCCGCAAAATATCGAAAGCCTTTTTGGTAACGATTATTCATTTCTGTTCGGCCTGAAGTGTAGAAAAATTATTCCTATTCCAATTCCCGCGTCAACCTATCCGAAACTGGCCAATGCCTACCAGCCGATTGAACGGTTTATCTTGCAGCTCAAGGAAAATCCGCTGGAAAAACATGACGGATTAGCTGGTAAAATTAAAAATAACCGCGATTTGCTCCGCCAGATCATATATAAACGGGCAAATGAAGAACTAATTACCGCCGAAGCCATTGAGTTAGCGATTTCAATGAGCGGCGGCATTTTGCGTCAATTTATATTTATTCTCCAGACTGCCGCGCTAAAATCCTGGGGAAATAATGGAACCAACGTTTCGAAGGATGATGTGGAAACCGCTTGGCGCGAACATAAGGCAACTTTAGATGCTTCTGTTGTATCCAGTGAGTTAATTGAAATGCTGGACAAAGTGCGCGTCAAACATCGTCCTGATGTCGAAAGTGACTTGTTTATCAGCGCCTTGCAATCTACCCAGGTGGTCGCTTATGCCAATGGAACTCTCTGGTACGAAGTCAACCCATTAATAGAACAAACGGTTGAACTGTATGCCAAGCGCCATAAATGATTTAAAAAAAATCCTGTCTGTTGATGACCGTTTGAAAACAGACCGGCTATGTAATGTCCTTAAATGTCTTAAAGGCGAACCTTTTCTGGTGTTGCTGGGTGTTTATTCCACAAGATTGGCTGGCTGTTTGCTGGCTTTCATGAAGAACTGTTTTGAAGGTGATACCATTGAGTGGCAACCGGATTACGCCCATTTTTTTCGGTCTTTCATAGATTTTGCCGAAAAGTCTCCTGCCGCGTTCTATGTCGTGAATATGATAAATACACCACCAGAGCAGTTTGAAGCTTATGCCGCTGATATGCTGCTTTACCGGGACTGGCTGCCGGAACATCGAGTGCAATGTGCGTTTCTGCTGCCAGTTGAACTTTATCAAACTGTTTTACGCAAAGCCCATGATTTTCGCTCCTTCGCTTCGTTCAACCATTGTTTTGCTGATTTGGAGGCCAATCTAGATGCGGAACGCCAATCCCCGGCATTAAATCCGGCGCTAAAAAAATATCACACACTGTTGGCCGAACTGGAAAAATACCGGACAAGAAAAAATATTGCCAGAGAATCACTTGCTCCAAAAATATTTGAGGTGGCAAATTCAGCATACGCGGCCAGAAAGCTTGAGCAGGCAAAAAAACTCTATCTGGAATGCATAGGTTTACATAAGGATAGTCATGAGGGCAAAGCAGCCGTCCTTGGCAATCTCGGCAATATATATCAAGCGCAAGGAAATCTGGAAGAGGCAGAAAAACATTATCACGAAGCTCTGAAAATCAATCACGACATCGGATACCAAGAGGGAGAGGCAATCGCCATTGGCAATCTCGGCACTATATATCAAGCACAAGGGAATCTGCAAGAAGCGGAAAAACATTATCGTAAAGCACTGAGAATTGATCTCGAAATAGGACGCCACAAAGGCATGGCAATTACCATTAGCAATCTCGGTATAATTTACAAAATTCAAGGCAATCTGGAAGAAGCAGAAAAATATCAGCGAGAAGCCTTGAAAATCAATCATGAAATCGGCGACCGCGAGAGTGAGGCGAAGGTACTTATCAATCTCGGCAATATCTATCAAATCCAAGGCAATCTGAAAGAGACAGAAAATCATTATCGTGAGGTGCTAAAAATCAGCCGCGAAATCGGCTCCCGCGAGGACGAGGCGATTGCCCTTGATGGTCTCGGTAATATCTATCAAACACATGGCAATCTGAAAGAAGCAGAAAAACACCATCGTGAAGCCTTGAAAATCAATCGCGAAATCGAACGTCGGGAGGGCGAGGCTATTTCCCTTGGCAATCTTGGG
>CAIMFA010000194.1 GCA_903840185.1 uncultured Lentisphaeria bacterium
AGTCAGGAGTCAGGAGTCAGGATTAAATAGTATTACAGCATGACAGTTTAACGGTATTACAGTCAAACAGTAAAACTGTAGAACCGTAAAACCGTAGAACCCAAAGAGTTTTCTCTGTGTCTCTGTGCCTCCGTGGTTAAGTTATTGTATTTAAAGTCCCGGCGCAGCCGGTTAAATTCAAATTCCTGAGTTTCATTTTTCAAATTTATTTCTTTACAAATTCTTGTTAATCATTTACAGTTAGTTATATTAGTATAGAATTAACAAGTTGCGGTGTTTATGAGTATCTATGAAAAACTGAAATCATTGGTAGCGTCAAACCGGCCGTTTTCTGCTGCTGAAACTACCGCGATGGGTATTCCGACGCAGGCGCTTGTCGAATTGTGCCGTCGAGGAGAAATTGAGCGTCTTTGCCGCGGTATTTATATTTCTTCGCGAGCTGAATTTACGGAGAACACCAGTTTTCAAATTGTTGCGGAGCGGGTTCCTTCAGGGGTTATTTGTCTGCTTTCGGCACTGCAGTTTCATGGAATTACGACTCAACTTCCTAATCGTGTCTGGGTAGCAACCAAACGCGGCACATGGCATCCGGAAATAGATTATCCGCCTGTTCAGTATGTCACGCTGAGTGAAGGTATGTATTCATCAGGCATTGAGGAGCATAATCTCGGCGGTGTGAATATAAAGATTTATTCCGTGGTTAGGACGGTTGTGGACTGTTTCAAATTTCGCAATAAAATTGGCCTTGATGTGGCGATTGAGGCGCTAAAAGAAGGGCGCAATAAAAAAATGTTTACAGCGGATCAGCTCTGGCATGTCGCAAAAGCGTGCCGGATGGATAAAATCATGCATCCATATCAGGAAACACTTAACCAACACTGAATATCCAATATCCAACACGGAATATCCAATATCCAAGGGGAACAGTCAGGAGCCAGAAGTCAGAATTGGAACCGGAAATTCTGAAAACATTGGAACTGAATTAAACAATGGAAGGCATTTATTAACGCAGCTGCCTGAATAATGCGCGGTGTTCAAGGAATGAAAGACAACGGTTTTGAGTTTTAAGTTTTAAGTGCTAAGTTTTAACGTAACCAGTAAACTGTAACCCGTAACTGCGGATGTTATATGAGTATAAGGTTTCGTTGCAAAAGCTGCGGTAAAAAATACCAGTATGACGATGTCATGGCCGGTGAAAGCTTCAGATGCGAGGATTGCGGGTCTCACATGCAGGTGCCGCATCAATCGACAGATCTGGATACGGTAGTGGCGGAAGGTACTGAACCTGAAATCCTTGATAGAACTACCCGTGAACCTTCAACCGGCACCAAGTCCATCGTCAAAGTTCATTCCTCCGCGAGAGGCGCACATAAAAAAGACGACATTGAGTTTGCCTGTAAAATCTGCGGACAAAAGTACCGTCTGGCAAAAGAATTTGCCGGACATGAAGCGGAATGCGCGAAATGCAAACGAATCCTGATCATTCCGAAATATTCAGATAATGCTTCCGCTGATTCCATGGACGACAGAATTGTTTTCTGGTGTAAAGAGTGCGGACAGAAATACCGGCTTCCTAAAAACTATGCGCACAACAGCGCCAATTGTTCCCAATGTAAAGCCTCTTTTGTTGTTCCCGCCGTATCCGAGAGCGCACCGCCGGAGCCGCCGGCGGACGATGTAAAAGATCCTTTATCCACAGATGCCGGAAGACCTCCGGTGCCGCCGGAACACACCGAATGGCTGAAATCTGTGGTGCCCAAACATCATAAAGAGGTTGCGGAAAAAAAGCAGGCGCCGGGCAGAACCCGGGCGCGGATTGTCCAGGAGGCGCTAACTTCGAAGAGTTTGCAAACTCAGACCAATGTGGAAATCACCGGCAACCCGGTTTCCATGGTCAGGTATGTGCTGGCTTCGCCGGAGCACAATATTGTGACCGCAGTGTTTTCCGCTTTGATTGACTGGATCAGGCTCTTCGGACTTTTTAAGTTATTTCCGCGGAAGCTGATCGGTACTTTTATCGTTCTTGGCATGCTGGCTGCCGTCGTGATAGCTGCGGTCAAAGTATATGAGGGTAGAAAAGCGGAAACCAGACTGGTCAACACCATGTGTCTGGACTGCAAATTTATTGAAGCAATGGAGCTGAGCAGCATCAATGCAGTCCGCTGCTCCAAGTGCAAAGGCGAACTCGGTTATCCATGGAAATGCTACAAATGCGGCAAAGTTTTTGCCAGAGCAGTCAGCAAGGACAATGAAAACGTTTTGCATCTGGGGAGAATTCTTCCTCCGGACTGCCCGGTCTGCAATTCCAGTGACGTAAAATACCTGTCGCCGGAAACTCCGCCCGCAGCTAAGCGTTAACAAGTAACAGCCTGATTTTTCACCACAGAGTTCACAG
>CAIMFA010000195.1 GCA_903840185.1 uncultured Lentisphaeria bacterium
CTCACGTGAATGGATGACGGAGTTGATTCAAGAACTGTCTCCCGAACATGTCATTAAATTCAATCACGCCAAACTGCTCAAGCTTATTCTCTGATCGAAGGTTGATTACCGCGGAACAGATGCTATCAAGCTGGTTTACGGGCAGTGATGAGAAAGACCGGGTATTCCCGGATTTCAGGAGCGGCGCCCTTGACAAACACGTCAGCCGTTATGTCGCGACACTCGGCAAACCCGACCTGAGATAGAAGCGTCGTGATCAATTTCCGGTCTAAACCGTGATGGTGAACACCGGTCGGATCATCGTGAAAGCTGCCGTCCTCGGCATCCAGGTCGGCTATGCCGAGCACTCCCCCCGGCAGAAGCAGGTCACTGAAGAGCCGGAAGAGTGGTTTCAGGTCCGGCAAATGATGGAGCGTCATGCTGCTCACGATCAGGTGGAAGTGGCCATCTGGTCGATCACCCCTCTCGAAGTCGCAGAACGCGGTGTGGACAGTATCCAGGCCGCGTTCCTGCACCTTCTGCTCCAGAATATCGAGCATTCCCCGGGAACTGTCAACACCGGTGATACTCTTCACGTGGGGTTGCAGCATCAGCGTGACGAGCCCGGTTCCGCATCCAAAGTCCAGGACCTCCATGGTCTGATCCGGATGTATGGTGTCGATAATGGCTTTCGCCACGTTCCCGGCCAGTTTGACCCTGCGAGGGTCCTCATCCCAAGTTGATGCCGCCTTATCGAAATCACGATTTTCGTTCATGTTAATCTCCGAGATCAGTATGAGTCCCTTTTCGGGAACCGCGGTACTCCCAGTTTGGCCAGGATATTGAACATGGGACAAAACTGGGTGAAGCCCGACTGGAAGAGGTTCAGGCCGACAAAGCCGGTGAACCAGAGCCAGTTTGGAGAGTGAAAGTGGGCCAGCAGCAGCGAGATGACAATAAACGATCCCGCAACAATTCGGACAACGCGTTCGATATAGAATTCTTCTTTCATGGGGAGGCTCCTTTCAAATTTACAATCAATTTGCAGGGATGGACAGGATAAACAGGATGATATAACCTATTCAGTGTTCAGGTTTTTATCCTGTCTATCCTGTATATCCCTGTTAAAATACCGTCGTCAATCAGCGCGTTATCATTCAAACGCAATGTTGTCGATAAAAAAATTCGCGGCGGGACGGCCGCCCAGGCTGTCGGGCACGTTATATATGAAAAGTTCTCCGCGCAAATCTTTTAAGCCGAATTTTTTATTTTTCATGCCCATATCCTCGTTAAGGTTGAGTCGGACTTTCGTCCAGGCGCCGATTTTGTCAGAAATGCGCACCTTTGACGTGAGGCTGCCTTTCCAGTCTTTTTCCGGCAGGACAAAAGACAACTCGCCGCCGCTTTCCGGCTTGATCCAGAACGTCAGAGACTTCCAGTTACCGGAAGCCAGTTTGTCTTTTGAAAAGGATATCATCAGAACCGGTTCCGCTTCACCTTTGCTGTCGGGCATGGATACTTTGACCGCAGTTTTACCGGACGGAGAATCAGCGCAGGCAGTCACTCCGGCGGAGGGTTTCGGGCCGCCTTTCCAGGCGATTTCCGACCATTTGCTGCTGACCACACCGGTTTTTTCAATAACCAGCGGATTTTCAGAGATTTTCTCTCCGGTCACCGCGATAAGGACAGGCACAGCATCGCCGGCGGAAATAAAATCAATTGATATTATTTTCGCCTGCGGATGCGGATTTTCCCAGCAGGTGACAAAAGCGCATACGGACTGATTGATGGCATTGACACGGCTGATGCCCAACTGCGCCTGGGGCGTGCTGGAACAACTCCACCAGTCGCTGATATTTTTGCCTTCAATCAGCGCAAAGTCCGCAGACTTGCCGCCTTCGTAATTAATTTTATAAACAGCGACTTCTCTGCCCATGCTCCAGGCGCAGGTGTGCATAAAGAAGATGCGGCTGAATTTTTCATTTACCGGAATGCCGGTTACAGACTCAGGAAATTGCTGACGCTGTTTTCCGCGCAGAATGACGCATGATTTGCCGTTGTTTTTTGCCGGGTCGATAATCTCAAACGGGACTCCGGCGGCAGTCTGGCGCCCCAGCGGCATATTGCGGAAGTCATTGGGCCCCTGGTCAGTCCAGCCGCCTTTGCCATCGCTGTCAACTTCGTCCGTAAAACTGCGGTTGGCGGAAGATTTCAAATCAATCTGGACCGCATTCTGCGGATCAATCGAGAAGTTTCTGCTTTTGGTGACAGCCAGAGGCTGAATTGCTTTTAACGGCGGCTGTCCGCCCGCCATATATGCGATTAGATTCCGCAGATAAAAGCTGGCGGACGCGTCTTTGCCCCATAGCGAGGAGGCGAGAAGCTGGGTGCAGAATATCCGTCCATTGCCGAAGGAGCCTTCCATTACGGCATTGCCGACTTGTTTAGAGCCCAGCATCGGCCCCCTGACCGCAAGCGCATTTATTGAGAAAGGGTCAAGCATCGTGTTGATGATCAATCCGCCGTCCGGACGTGACCAGGTGTCAAAATTATTCTGGTTCAATCCGGCAAAAACATGGTGCGCCGGGACAGCCAGATCAACAAAAGTGTTCGCCCCGCCGACCAGGTTGCAGTTCTCAATAATCCTGACGCCGTTGCCGGACTGTTCCATGACGAGCAGCAAACCGCCCTGTCTGACCCATTCAAGAAAATGTCCCGGATTGTACGCCTTCAGCTTGCTGTCCGGCGTGACCGGCGGAATAATCACCAGCTTGTACGGGGAGAAATCCGCGTCCGGTTGAATAAGGTCAAATTTTACCGACAGACCGGACAGGATCGGCAAAAATGCGGCAATGTCTTTTTCCGCCCCGGTATCAATCACGGCGGTTTTTAACTTCGCGCCAACTGGGGAAGTCAGAATCGACGGCGACTGAATATAGAGATCATAGAAATTGCGGCTGATTTCTTTTTCGCCGTCTTTTAACACGATGCGCAGCTGCCCCCAGCCGGCAGTTTTCTGTTCAGGCAGTGAAAATGCGATTTCTTCGGAGAAACGCTCCCATTCCTTTAATGATGCGATCTGAATCGTTTTTATGCCGGAACTTGCGCCGTCCGGCCCGGTCAGTGAGATTTCCGCGGAAAGGTTCCTGAAGCTGTCATTGGAACTGTTGATGACGAATAATTTTTGTTTGATTTCTCTGCCTGTAAACGCGTTCCGGATCATTACACTGTCCGCGTCGCGCAGCCCGCAGAATACCGGCTGTGTCCACAGCAGCGCCATCTTCAGACTGCTTCCGTGGAACCATGGCGCAAAGCCTTGAATCTCCTCCGTCTGGCGGATTTGTTCAAGCATTCTGCGGCCGTAAACCTCTTTTCCATAATCAAGCCCGCTCTTCAGGTCCAGTGCTGCCGCCAGTCCGATTGTTCCGGCAAAGCCGATGCCGTTGGGCTGTCCCCAGCTGGTTTCTTTGGCGGCGTATGCCGCATATTGACTGATATCGTTTACTTTAAATTTTGCGTTGGGCGTCTGCCCCCAGGAAAAACCGACGCATTCCCAGACGATATACGGCATATCGAGTGTTCCGTCTTTAGCATAAGCTTTCAGCGTCTTATTGTAATGCGTGGGTTTAAACCACTTGCTCCAGGCTGTCCAGACCGGATGAGACAAGCCGATATAGTCGTGCAGGTCGATCATATCGGTGTCAAGTTTGTCCTCTCCGTAACTGACGCAGGTGCCGGAACCGGAGAAGTTGTTCACCGGTCGCCCGGATTTGTCCAGTTTACGGATAAGCTGCACCTGTTTGTCGAGCTGCCGAGCGATTACGGGATTTTTATGCACTACCTCGTTGCCGCCGCTCCAGACGGTTACTGAAGGATGGTTGTAGTCGCGGTATATCCATGCGGGTATTTCCTCCAGATTGTTTTTTTCAAAGACCGGTTCGTCAATTTCAGAAGTGAAAGACCAGGCCCATTCATCCATTATCATCAACCCGCATTCATCGGCGATATCAAACACTTCCGCCATCGGCATGTGCGGCGTCCGGATAATATTATATCCGAGCGATTTAAATCCATGAACTGATTTTTGGAAATCCAGTTTATCGTCCTGGCCGACTCCACCCAGTCTGACCGAAGGCAGATTTTCACCAAAGAGGTAAATTCCTTTTCCGTTCAGCAGAAAATCCCGTCCCGACACTTTAAATTCCCTGAAACCGAAACGCGCCAGCCCCGCGCTTTGCGGTTTCCTGTCCTGCGCAATGTACAGCGCAAGCCAGTACAGGTACGGATTGTCCGGCGACCAGAGTTCAGGTTTGTTCAAGCTTACGGTGATTTCGCCGTCATTGTCGCCAGGCAGAAGTTTAATGGTTTGGGCTCCGGTGTCAGCGATTTTCAACTGCGAGTCTTTGGCAATGGCCGAAACAACCGCCGCTCCCAGATCAAGCTGCTGCTCTTTGCCGGAGGTGTTGCTGATAACATAATCAACTTTTATCGAAGAGTCTTTGAGCACCGGATTGACAAGAATTCTTTTGAAATAAATTTTCGGCGCAAAACGGAGGCTGGCACCTTGCCAAAGCCCGCCTTTGATGTTATCTATCCCCCATTGCGAACCGTAAGTGTGAGTTGCTTTAGGCACTGATTTGCTGACCAGCGCGCCTTGAGCTGTCCAGATATTTTCAGCCGCCGCGCTGTATTTCGGGCCGAAATCGCTGAACAGGCGCAGGGCCAGCGTGTTTTCCCCCGGTTTTAAAAATTCAGAGATATTCACATCCCACGGGGTAAAATCACCGTGATTGGCCCCCGCGGCGCGCCCGTTGACAAAAAGCCTGGCGGAATACGGGGCGACGCCGAAATGTAGCGTGACGCTCTTTTCCCGCAAATCCTGCTCAGAGATATTGAATTTCAGTCTGTACCAGCCTTTGATATAAGGTTTTGAACAGGTTTTGCCGTCTTTGTCGCATTTGCGCATTTGAGGATATTTGCGGTACCAGTCCAAAGGGACCGCGATGGTGTCCCATTTTTCATCATTAAAGTCAGGACTGGAGAAGCCTTTGTCAAGATCAATATCATCGGGGAAAGGCTGCGCGGAATTTGTCAGGCCGGATATTTTCCATGCCCCGTCAAGCGATTTCTCAGATACAAAATTGCCGGGAGTTAATGTCATGCCGCTGTTCAGAGGGATTTTCAAAGAGGAGGCCGTACAGGTTTTGCCGGAATAATTGATAAATGGTTTTTCCTGCGGCAGAAACGGCGGTATTAGATCAGCGTGAACGGACATTCCGGCAGCGGCTAATATTCCGGCGGAAACTCGACCGAGTGTTTTTGACAGCATAAAGCAATAATCCCTTTGACTGTATTTTTAATAATTATAAAGAACGCAATTCACAAATTAAGGAGCCGTCAAGAAATAAACTTGATTCCAATTAAAAATCAAATTGCCGCTATTATCCATGGCCAGCAAAACATGCTTGCTATTGTTGCTGCTTGGTCAGCCAGCAAGGCAAGCTCTTCGTTCACTCGCTGAACAACGGTATCAAGCTTGATGAAAAA
>CAIMFA010000196.1 GCA_903840185.1 uncultured Lentisphaeria bacterium
TATCGAAGGGCTCGAAGAGTGCGAATCCAAACTCGAAAGATCGCAACCGCTTTGCGGTGAATGTCTTGCGGTTGTATTTTCCCGCTCCTCCTTCCGGCGATATTCATATCGCCCGTCAGTCGGATCGAAAAAATCCAATCCACGATCCTATTCATCTATAAGTTGAATTTTCAACCGCGCAGAGTATAATTACATTCACTGTTTTAATTATTAAGCAAAAGGTGAATGACATGAGCTATTTTCCGGATGAACAAAGATATACTAAAATGACGTATAACCGCTGCGGCAGAAGCGGACTCAAACTTCCTGCGCTTTCACTCGGATTGTGGAACAACTTCGGCGATAATGACGCTTTCGAGAACTGCCGGAATATGATTTACCGGGCATTTGACCTGGGCATCACTCACTTCGATCTGGCCAATAACTACGGACCGAAACCCGGCGCGGCTGAATCTAAATTCGGCAAAATTATGCGCGAAGGGCTGGATGCTCACCGCGATGAACTGATAATTTCCACCAAAGCCGGTTATCTGATGTGGCCCGGGCCTTACGGCGAATGGGGTTCACGCAAATATCTGCTGTCCAGCCTTGACCAGAGCCTCAAGCGCATGGGACTGGAATATGTGGATATTTTCTATTCGCACCGGCTGGATCCGGACACCCCGCTGGAGGAGACGATGACCGCATTGGATACCGCGGTGCGCCAGGGCAAGGCTCTTTATGCCGGGATTTCCTCCTATCCGCCCGCCGAGACCCGCAAGGCGGCGAAAATACTGCACAAACTCGGCACGCCGTGCCTGATTCATCAGCCGTCGTACAGCATGTTGAACCGCTGGGTGGAGGACGGCCTGCTTGATGTGCTGGAGGAGGAAGGCATCGGTTCGATTGCGTTCTGTCCGCTCGCGCAGGGGCTGCTGACTTCGCGCTACCTCAACGGCATTCCGGATGATTCCCGCGCCGGCAAAGGTATTGTCTTCCTGAAGAAGGAGAACATCTCCGAGGAAGTAATCGCCAAGGTTCGCTCCCTGAATACCATTGCCCAGGAGCGCGGTCAGTCGCTGGCGCAGATGGCCCTGGCGTGGATTCTCAAGGACCGCCGGATAACTTCAGTGCTGATCGGGGCCAGCAAGGTTGCGCAGATTGAAGAGAATGTCAATACATTGAAGAATCTGGCTTTTTCGGAGGATGAACTCAATAGAATTGAAGTCATCCTGAAAAACAAGCCGGCAAAGAAATAACGGCTGCCGATGCCCATAGATCTTACAGGTCTTGTGTAAGACCTATGGGTATTTACCATAAAATTACAATACTCCGTTATTTGCAATTTTCCATGTATTTCCAGAGCTTCAGTGTTTCCATTAGTATCTTTGTTTTAGACTTCTATGTTTTAAACGTTTTTAAAATTGACACCATGAACGGACTGTTTATCAGGTAGTTGCGTTAATAACGCCATTCATTTTTTAATTCAGTTCCAATGTCTTCCATTCTTGCTCCTGGCTGTTCCACTTGGATATTGGATATTCTCCCGCCTTGCGGGATCACGCAGGGCGGGACGGGATATTGGATATTCTCCCCAGGTTGTTTATTCTGACTCCTGAATTATGACTCCTGACTCCCTGTCTTTTGGGTTGCGGGCAAAGCCCTCCTTAATATATATCTTCCTATTTTGTTCCACCATTTTGTCAGTTTAACTATATTGGCGATTTATTATCATTACAGTTTGAAGTTCTTACTGAGATGAAATATTCTATAATTCATAGAGGATTATTGCTATTGGCCGCTCTTTTTAAGAAGTAACCGGAAAAGAGGATTACGAAGCCATGAAAAAGGAAAAGAAGAATTCCCCGGAAGATGCGTTGCTCCGACAAAAAGCTGAAGAACAATTAAAAAAGCTTTTTTCGTCTTTGCCGTCAAAAAAAATACCGTATCAGGAAGAAGCCGCCCCGCTGCCCGAAAGGGATGCGGCGAAACTTCTATACCAGCTTCAAGTGCATCATGCCGCGCTGAAAATACAGAATAAAGAACTGCTGCAGACAAAAGATAAAGTCACAGCAGCGACGGATAAATACGCCGCGCTTTACAATTTTGCCCCGGCAGGATATTTTACACTTGACCGCGGGGGCATCATCCGCGAATTGAACCATAGCGGTATCAGGCTGCTTGGTCAGAAGCGTTCCTCGCTGTTGAACAGCAGCTTCAGTCAATTTGTCACCCGTGATACACAAGCTGCGTTCCATGATTTTTTAGGCAAAGTGTTTAAAACATGTTCAAAGCAAACCTGTGAAGTCAGGCTGCTGGTGCAATTAAATCCTTCCTGCTTCGTTCAACTCGAAGGGATTGTCGGTGAAGATGAACAGCAGTGTCTTGTAACTGCGGTTGACATCACCGATCTTAAGCAGGCTAAGGAAGCGCTGGCGAAGTCTGCATCTGAATGGCAGACGACTTTCGATGCGGTGAACGATGCGGTCTGCCTGCTTGATGGAGGGCAATGTATTATACGATGCAATAAAGCCATGAATGATTTATTTCAAAAAAACAGCCCGGACATTATCGGCAAACCATGCTGGGAAGTCGTTCATGGCACAAAGACTGCAACCCGCGGCTGCCCTATAAAAACCATGAAAAAGACATTGCGCCGGGAAAGCGTGGAACTTAAAATAGAGGATAAATGGTTCGACATTACGGTAGACCCGTTCTTCGGAGCCGATAAGAAATTATCCGGCGCTGTTCATATCGTCCGCGATATCACCGACCGCAAGCAGACGGAAATGGCGCTGCGGGAGAGCGAGGAAAGATTCGCTGCATTTATGTCAAATTTACCGGCGGCCGTGTTTATCAAAGATGAGACAGGACGCATCCTGTTTGTTAATAAATACCTGCAGGAGCTGCTCAGTCTGCAGAACTGGGATGGCAAGGTCACTCAGGAACTGATTGCCGGAGAAATGGGGCGGAAGATGTCCGCGGATGATGTTAAAGCGCTCGAGCAAGGTACTCTGAAGATCCAGGAAACCATGATAGACTCTCTTGGCGTTTCGCGCACCTTCGAGACAATCAAGTTCCAGATCCGTAACGAAGAAAAAACTGCAATTCTGGGAGGCATTGCCGTCGACATCACAGAACATAAGCGGACAGAAGACGAGTTAGCTGACCACGAGGCTATTTTGCAAGAGATAAATGACTCGAAAGATAAATTTTTGGTAGCGTCCCAAAATGGAGACCTAAGCAGTAAACCTGCTTGATAAAAAATCACAAGAGTTCATTTTAAGATTGCTTAATAACTTAAAAAGGACGA
>CAIMFA010000197.1 GCA_903840185.1 uncultured Lentisphaeria bacterium
AAAATCCAGCCCGCGATAATAGACATTAAAGCGGGTTCTATAAGCCAGGCTCTTAATACTGTACATTTGAGCAGTATTTTTGAGTCATGTCACAGATCGCAAAAACATTGCCTCCTTTTTACCGCCACCGAAACCCGGAAATGTCTCCGTTTTTCCGGCTTGTCGAAGAGCATTTCCATGAGTTCGAGCGTGTTTATCCTCAAAAATATGCAAAGCAGTACGGTTTCTGGCGTTCTATTATACGATCGTCTATTGATAAGTTTATAAAGTGTGGTGACCTTAAAGAGGGATTTGCGCGTGTAAAGTGTAAGAAATGCGGCAAAGAACTGTTTGTTGCATTTTCTTGTCGGCAACGTTGCTGCTGTCCGTCGTGTCACCAGAAAAGAACGTTACTTCTTTCATTGCATCTTGGTGAAGATGTTTTAGCTCAAGTTCCTCATCGTCAGTTTGTGTTTACAATTCCCAAGAGGCTCCGGATTTACTTTCGGTATAATCGTAAATATTTGGGTAAACTTGCGCATGCTGCATGGGAAACGGTTCGAGATGTTTTTGTTGACGAAATTGGTTATGAAGGAGCGTTTCCGGCAATGATAGCAGGTGTGCAAACATTCGGGGATCTGATAAACTTCCATCCGCATATCCATGCCATTGTGCCATGCGGCGTTTTTATGGAGAGCGGGAAGTTTATCGAAATTAAGCAGATACCAGCGGAACGATTTCTTGCCATTTGGGAAAAGAAGGTTTTCGAGTTTCTTCTTAAAGAAGAGGTAATAACTCCCGCTATTGTTGACAATATGCGAAGCTGGGAACACTCGGGTTTTAGTATTGACAATAACGTATACGTTGCTAAAGATGACAAGGAGGGAATGGGCAGACTTATAGAATACATCGCACGCTGCCCGTTTAGTCTTGCCCGGATTATCAAGCTAACCGATACGGGCAAGGTCTTGTATCGGGCTGTAAAAACGGCTTGTCGTGCATTTCCGATTCTGAATAACGAGAAACTCAAAGCTGGCGTGAATCGGAATTATGAAGTGTTTGAGCCGATGGATTTTCTAGCCGAAATCACCCAGCACATTCCAAATAAGGGTGAACATCAGATGCGGTATTATGGGTGGTACTCTAATAAGCAACGTGGCGTTCGCAGCAAGAAAGCTGAAATTGGAGAATTGCCGCAAAGCCAGCTGATCAAGAAGAAGTGCTCACCGGGTTGGGCTATGTTGATAAAAATGGTTTATGAAGCGGTGCACTGAGCCTGGTCGAAGTGTTGATCCTCTCAAGTGTCCGAAGCGATGCCCTGAGCCAGTCGAAGGGTGTGGGGAAGAGATGAAAATTATTGCCTTCATCAAACGTGATCAGGTCGAGGTAATCGAGCGAATCCTGAAACACTGCAATCTATGGAAAGACCGCGTCCCTCGTTCTCCCCCGAAAAAAGTCCTGCCTCAAGATTCTGATACCAAAACAGGACCAAGATATGATTACAAGTTTTTCGATTCAGTCTGCGCATAAATACTTAAGCGTCTGGATGACCTATGTGCAAAAAGTGTTTTTGATCAGGTTTTTAGTAAATCGTCTGTGGTATGAACACCACTTTAAAAAAAATCCTGCATACATCGCATTGATTTCTTGGAAAATGGAGTGAGTTTCGATCATCATCCTTGTTTGATGAGGCTTTTCTTTATATATTGATTGAGAAAACAAAAATCCTATCAGCTTCAAGAAAGAAATAGATCCATATTGGTCGAAACAAAATAGATTTTTACACGAAAAATACAAAACTATAGAATTTCCGTTTCAAGAAATAAAATGCGAGAAAATGTATATTTCAGAATCATGGAATTTAAGAGAATTAATGGAATATTTGAAAACATGGTCAG
>CAIMFA010000198.1 GCA_903840185.1 uncultured Lentisphaeria bacterium
ATTGCCAATATTTATATCTTGCTGTTTCGCATCAGTTTTTGCAAAAAAACGAAGATTTTGCAATATTTGCAACATTTTTCTATTGCATTCATTAAAAATTTATTATATAATCGTTAATAGAGGAATTTGCGCTTTATGGATATCGCTAAATATATTTCAGGGGCGAAGCTTAACGTCAGACTTGCCGGGCTGGTTCTCGCAAACCGCATGCTACGGAAAGACGATCTGGCGCGTAACTATGACGCCGCCGCACATACTTACGACAGCGAATGGCTTGGCATTTTAAAACCTGTAACCGATCAGCTGCTGCAAATCCTGCCGCCATTGCCGTCTGGCGAAATATATGATCTGGGTTGCGGGACCGGATACACGGTCATTGCTCTTGCTGAACGGTTCCCGGAACACCGGATTAACGGCATAGACATCTCGTTCGGCATGATCACTCAAGCCGCGCGGAAATGTCCAGGCGCATTCTTCATCCATGCCGACAATCTGCATTTTCTATCCGGACAAGCATCGGAAAGCGCCGGTGGAATAGTCGCCGCCTGGTCGCTCGGCGGCTCGCCGGATCTGCCGCAGGAAATTGCTGAATGCCGCAGAGTCCTGAAAATGCAAGGTTCTTTCGCCTTCATCATCAGTCTGGCGGATTCAATGACCCCGTTATTATACGCATTTAAAAAATGTATGTACCGCTACCCGAATAAAGTAACCAGGGCGTTATTGCCGCAATATCCCAAAAATTGGAATGTCCTTGAAAAACTGCTGGACAAAAACTTGTTCAAGACCATCTGGATGGAAGAAGGCAGAATTGACATCAAACCGGACAATCCGATGTGTCCGCTGGCCTGGTTGCTAAAAACCGGCGTGCTTGCCGGCTTTGAAACCGTTCTGCCGCTGCGTACCGACAAAGCGGTGGCTGAATATTTCGAACAGGAACTTTTAGACTCGGAAATCCAGCTCCAGCATCATTTCATCTCTGCCATCGCCCAGCCCGTTTGCGATGTACAATAAGTTGGAAGTTATAAAGTACTAACCCGGCAACTGTGAGATTTATTTAACCCGGAGTGGTAAAGTTGGAAGTCAGGATTATTGTTAATCCAATCAATAACGCAAAGGATTCAGAAAATGATCAAACGAATCGCGCATTTATGCTTAATCAGCAAAGATCTGGCGGCAACAGAACGTTTTTACACTACCGCTCTCGGCTTGAAAAAAGCATTTAATTTCTTGAGTAAAGGCACGATTACCGGATTCTATCTGGCAGTGGGAGAGGACAGTTTTATCGAGGTATTTCTTACCGATCAAACGCCGGACGGGAAATCGTCCGCCATTCAGCATTTCTGCCTGGAAGTAGACTCCATTGACAAGATTTCGGCGCGCGTCAAAAAAGCCGGCTATGAAATCACAGAGAAACAGATGGGCAGCGACCAGAGCTGGCAGGCATGGCTTACAGATCCCAACGGCGTAAGAATCGAACTGCACGAATACACTCCGGCAAGTTCCCAGATAACCCGTTCCGACGTCAAACGTTAATCCAGATATAGATAAGTTTACAGAGGTCTACAGTTTAAGACTGTAGGTAATGGCAGTTTTCATTTTTTTGAAGCCGACTTTCTCATAGCCGGCGCGCGCTCTGGCATGGCCTTCGTCTTCATAACCGGTGCTGACGATCGCATATTTCATGCCATTCCGGCGGAAGATTTCCAGGATTTTATTGTATTGAGCGGAACCGATGCCCATGCCCTGACAGTCCGGGGCTACGGCGTTGTTGCCGATTTCGCCGATGCCGGTTTCTGTGTTCATGTCAAAAGTGGCAAAACCGATAATTTTACCGTTGAGCTCGGAAACCAGTACCATGTCCGGAGACTTTTCGGCCTTGTATCGCACCTGACGGGCTTTTTCCGCCTGCCAGTTGCGGCTGAGGCGTTCAGACAGATCGTCATCGCTGATAAACTTGCGGCTGCCATCATGGATAGCCTGCCATGCGCTGACCGCTATTCCGCAGATGGTTTCAATATCGCCGGGGCAAACCGGACGGATGGTAATTTCCTGCATTGGCTGCTCCTGTGGTTATTTGTACTGATAAGCCGGATTTTTTGCCATTGCCCCGGCGCGTTGCAGATAATCATCTAGTGTCTCCAGTTTGTACTCGCGTACCAGATCTGCAGCGGAGAAGTCTTCAGAATTGCTGTAAAGCAGCACCGAGGCCAGTTTTCCGGTATCATCGATCTCAACTTCGGGGCCGTATTTTTTCTTGATCTCAGTCAGTTTCGGCCAGTTGTAATCCAGATGCAGCAGAACGCGGTCAAGGTTGATGACTGCGGTGGCATAGTTGAAGTAATTCGTGGTTTCGGCAAGGATGCGCCCGTTCGGCGCGATAATCGCGCTGGGCATGGTCAATGACGGCAGCACCGCCCCGGCAAAAAACGAACGGCATGAATATGCCCAGTACTGCTGCATCAAGCCGCCGTGATAAAACGACGAAAACATGATGATGTCCGGCTGCTGCGCGGCGTATGCCAGGCGCAGTTCGTCAAAATTCAGGTCAAAACAGATAACTCCGGCGATCCTGCCGCAATCTGTTTCAATAACCTGATGTTTTTTGCCAGCCTTGACGCCCTCTTCCATTTCGCCGATTGTCGGGAAGTTTTTCTCATATCCCCCGAGCAATTTACCTGAACGGCTGATGAAACGGGTTCCGTTGACCAGACTGCCGCCGTTATCAAAGTAATTAGTCGAATAGCCGATATTGCAGTTATTTTGTGCAGCGGTTTCCGCCAGCATGTCATAAATGAGGTTGCCGCGGGCGCGGAAAAAGTCCTGTCTGGAAACCCCGGATGTTTCATCCGCGGGGACATCGCATACTTCCGGCAGCAGAATGAAATCCGGGTGTTCCGGCAGCACTTTATCCAGCTCATTCCTGAGATGTTTCGACACCTGAACAACGAAAGCTTCAGCAGACCTGCTTTCCGGGCGGATCAGCGGCGGCACAATGGTACTAATCTTTATTTTTTTAAACATGTAATATCCCTATGCTTTTGTAATTATTATACAGCTCAAGATGTAAAAAGATATAGCATAAATCATCATTGTTTTGGCAGAAATATCAATGCTCAATTTGAAATAAGTTTCCATGTCTCTGAAAAATTAACAAATTTTACGTCCTTAACTGTCGGGGTCAAATCCCCGGCATAGATTACCGCGCCCGGCAGAACATCCGGCACAACTTTCCTGAATTTTTCAATATTGCTGATAAAATCCTTGTTCCAGGTGCGGGCCGCCTTGATTTCAATCGGCAGCAGTTGACGATTATCATTCAGCAGCAGGTCGATTTCCAGCCCTCTTGTATCTCTAAAGAAATACAATTCGCTCTCCCGTCCGGCGTTGCAGCGGGACTTCAATGCTTCCAGCACAACCATATTCTCGAAAAGTCCGCCTAATAACGGGTCTCTGGCCACCTGCGAGACATCTTTAATTCCCAGCAGATAAGCCGCCAGTCCTACTTCCGTAAAGTAAATCTTAGGCGATTTCAAAAGTCTTTTACCGAAATTTTCGAAATATGACGGTAATCTAAAGATAATATATGATGCTTCCAGCACAGACAGCCATTCCGAAAGCGTTACAGCCGACACGCCTATATCGTTGGATAAGCTGTTGAGATTAACGACCTGCCCGATGCGTCCCGCCAGCAGTTTTATGAATACTTCAAAATTATTAAGATTGCGGATATTCACCAGTTGCCTGGTGTCCCGTTCAACATAGGTAAGGAAATAGTTTCGGTAAAGCATTTCCGGTTTAATCGTCTCATTGTGTATTTGCGGCATAAAACCTTTTAGTATATAATCATCCCGGTCCATCGCAATGCCGGCTTCAGTTAATTCCGAGATCGAAAGCGGGAGCAGTTGCAGAATTGCCGTGCGCCCTGCCAGCGACTGGGATATTTCCGCTCTAAGCCCGGGCTGATGACTGCCGGTCAGAATATATTGCCCTTTCTTTTTCCTCTCATCGACAAGCACTTGAATATAGCTTAGAAGTTTAGGCACGCGCTGGATTTCATCAATAATAACAGGGGGAGGATAAAGTTTCAAAAATTCTCTTGCATCGGCTTCTGCAATCATCCTCGTATCGGGGTCTTCCAGGTTGACATAATGATAATCTGGAAACTGCATTTGAGCCAGCGTAGTTTTGCCGGACTGACGGGGGCCGGTGATGGTAACAACCGGAAAATGTCTCGCAAAGTCAGCCAGAACTTTTCGTATTTCCCGTTTAATCATGCCTTTACCTCACATATATTGCTTCTATCAATATAACTTATTTGTGTAAAAAATAAAGTACAATTTTATAAAATACACAAAAACACCTGCTTGCGGAGGTATGATGAGCAAGGATAAAGCGACTACAGCAAAGTATCCTGCCGGTGTTCACGGGGCTCTGCAGCAGTCAGTTCCGGGGCTTCCGGTCTGGATATCCATTTTTCAATAACTTCAGCGAATTTTTTAAATGAAATAGGCTTGGCCAGATAATCCTGCATACCGGCGGCAAGACACTTCTCGCGGTCACCCTGAAATACATAGGCGGTCATGGCAATCACCGGGACGTTGTGGTCTAAGACGGCTGATATCGGATTCCGGATCGCGCCGGTTACTTCAAATCCGTTCATTTCTGACAACTGAATATCCATCAGCACAAGGTCGTAATGTTTTTTACTCATGACGGCAAGCGCATCCGGGCCGCTGGAAGCGGCATCAGCCTTGTATCCGAGGCGATGCAGCACCTCTACCGTCATTTGCTGGTTGATCATATTGTCCTCAACCACCAGGATGCAGCCGTCTTTGTTCACTGTACCGGTCTTGCTCAAAATAGATTTCTCATTATTGTCTGCAGAGTTCTCATGGATGTTGCTGAATCCCAGTCTTAAAGTAAACCAGAAAGTGGAGCCGCTGTCGGGTTCGCTCTCCGCCCCGATTTTTCCTCCCATCATTTCAACCAGTTGTCTGGAAATCGCCAGGCCCAGACCGGTTCCACCGAATTTTCTGGATACAGACGAGTCTCCCTGGGTAAACGGTTTGAATAGTGCCAGAATTCTATCCGGTGCTATTCCAATACCAGTATCCCTGACTTCAAAACGGACCATCGCGCCATTTTCATCTTTTGATTCAGTCTTAATATGCAGAGTAATTTTCCCGCGCTGGGTGAACTTAATGGCATTCCCGATCAAGTTGATCAATATTTGTTTAAGCAGAACCGGGTCGCCGACAGCCCGCATCGGGATATCCTGCTCGATGGAACAATTCAGTTTGAGGCTTTTGCCCTGGGCGCGCAATGACATCAGCTCGACGACTTCAATGACGTTTTTTCTTAATTCAAAATCCAGCATTTCCAGTTGCAGCTTTCCAGCCTCGATTTTAGAAATATCCAGAATGTCATTTATGATTGAGATCAGCGAATTGGCGCTGTCCCGGATCATTCTGGCGTATTTATTCTGCTCATCATCCAGGTTGGATTCAATCAATAATTCGGTCATGCCGACAATCCCGTTCATCGGGGTCCGGATCTCATGGCTCATATTGGATAGAAAATGGCTTTTAGCCATATTGGCGTTATCCGCCTCTTGCTTAGCGTCCAGCAACTCTTTTTCCGTCTGTTTATGCCGGAGTATTTCGCGTACGAATGAGAAAAGCAGCGCCGAAAGCAGCAGGGTCAGCAGCAGGCCGGCGGGCAGTATCAGCAGATAAAAAGACGAAAGATTTTTATCAATATAATCGCGGTCGGCAAAAATATTGACACACCATGTTCTGGAGGAAAAGTTGAATTTGTGTTTATTGGATAAAGACGTCGCATTGGCAGGAAGCTTATCGCTTACGGAGGTCTTGATCCCGGCCGCGCCTGCATGTATGGTGAAAAGGTTTTCCGGCGGTGGAACCGTAATATCCTGAAGCTGAATTACCAGATGCTGCGGCCAAACAGACGCCGGCGAAGCCTTTATAATATCGCCGCTCCGGAAAATTCCTGCAATGAACCCCCTCAGCGCCACGCGCCGCCGCTCCGCATTGTCATGCTGCATTTTGTCATAATACACCGGCAGGAACACCATAAAGCCATACTGCTGCTCCCTTTCCTGGATCAGACGGATCCTTCTTGTGGCAATCGCCAGTCCGGTATCCGCCGCCTCTCCCATGGCGGTGCGGCGGACGGTTTCGGAACTCACGTCAAACCCCAGCGTCAGCTTATTACCTTGCAGCGGGGTGACAAGCTGTATAGGAAAGTAAAAATCTCTATCTCCCGCCTTGACCAGACTCCTGTCTCCGCTAAGTTCTTTAATTTCAAACGGAAAGGCTCCGCCGTTTGAATTAAGTTTTTCGAAAATTGCCCGCTCCGCATTTGAGACTTTAGGTATCCACTCAACGGCTTTAATTCCCGGATTATCCTGCAATTCGGAAATTATGAATTTAACAAAATCGTCTTTGGTCAGGCTTTTGGAGGTAACATAAAAATTGCGGACTGTATCCAGAACGACAAGGTGCTCCTTGAGCTTACTCTCAATAATGCTGGAAACGAAAAACGCGTCCAGTTTGAATTTCCGCTCAAGGCGGTCGAATTCGTAATGCCTTATCCAGATAAAAAGGATAAATGTCGCCAGCACCCCGGTCAAAGCAGCAGTCAGGGCGGCTCCATAACATTTCCAGAACGGATACTTGATTGCAGAACTCATTTTATAATATCCAAAATTTTATTTTTGAGAAAGATTGCGCTCTCAAAAATAGCTTATTCACACCAAGTAAATAATCTAATTCTTTAAACGCTTTATACAAATGATACAGCTGAGTCTTCAGTCGGCATTGGGCGGACTGATGATGACATATGTTGGCAATCCGAATATTTTGAAATAATCCAGCACCGGCTTAATATCTTTGTCGCCCATTTTTTCAGCATTGAATTTGACGACAATAAAGTCGTCAAGTTTATTGATCACTTCAGGAGTTTTAAATGTCGTGGCTTCCATTTTAGTACAATTTTTGCACCATGACGCGCCAAAGTCAATCATTACCGGCTTCTTTTCGCTGATTGAACGGCGCAGCGCGGCTTCCAATGCAGGAATCTGCTCTTCAGCAACAGCAGCGGAAGTTTTAGATGGCAGCAGAGTGATACCGATATACGCATACCACAGTCCAGCCGCAATAATCATGATGCCGAATATAATTTTTACTCTCACCATCCATGCGCCGGGTTTAGGGATCACCGTCATGCCGGCGCCGACAAAAGGCCACGGCAGCGCCATTCCAGCGCCAAGCAGGAGCGGCAGCAGAAGCCCTGCCGGATTGCCTTCTGAATATACTCTGGCTGAATACAGCAGCACGGCAATGACCACCGGCGCAACACATGCCCCTGCCAGCAAGGCGGCAATTATCCCCATCAGAAACGCGGTAACCAGCCTGCCTCTTTGAACATCTTTCGGCGAGAATTTCGCTCCAAAGCGGGAAAAATCAATGTTGAAAATATCAAACATGGCCAGCGCCAGCACAATAAAAACCGCCGCCACCGCAAAATTGAACCATGCTTGAGAATTAAGCTCACCGAACTTTGCTCCGGTCAATACCGCGATAATACCCAGTCCGCCGTAAGCCAGAGTGATTCCCGCACCGTATATTGCGCCCAGTAGAAAACCCTTCTTCCTCGACCCCGCCTGGCTGCCTGCCCCGATAATGGCAAGATTGACCGGAACCATCGGCAGTACACACGGCGTTAAATTCAATCCAAGTCCGCCCAGAAGAATCAAAAGTATTATCATCAGCGTACTTTTATCGGAGAAAATGGATTTATCAGAAACGTCATCTTCTGAAAGAAAAGATTGAAACGCGTCCGGAGACAGATAGCCGCTGGCGGCCCGTTCAATCTTGAACGTTGAGAGCAGCCTGCTCAATTGTTCCGGCATCGGGGCTGCAACTTCCGGCTTTTGGCTCTCCTCTGAAACTTCACCGCTGACAACGATTTTTTCGGTTTCAGGCGGAAAACAGAGCGCCGGAGAGTCCGGAGTTTTGTCCTTGCAGCCCAGATAGTTTATCGTTACCACATATGCCCCTGGATCCGGAGTCAGAAATGTCCAGACCGTTTTCACCCCGGCCCGGAAGATATTAACTTTACCGGAAAAGGGATCATCATGGATTACTGTGGGCGGCTGCGAATACGGCGGCAACATTCTACCGGCGAAGTCTTTTACTTCGATTTGAGTCTGATCTTGATACAGATAATGCCCGGACGGAATATTCACGGAGATTTCAAGCTTGCCGTCTTTTCTTTCCCATGCCCATTTGAAAGGGCTTGCCGCCGATGTATTAAACACAAAACATATAATGGTTGTCAGCAGCAGAAACGATTTCAAAATTACCTCCGGCTACGGCTGTATCAATCTCTAAATATGTTACTTTTTGGCTTTGGCCAGCAAATCTTTAATATGCTCAACATACGCAGCGGCTCCGCCTTCACGATAACCGGTTTGAGCAATTACAGTACCCTTGCTGTCCACCAGGATAACTGTCGGAAATCCTTCCACTCCATATTTTTCCATCAACGCATTGTTAGCGGATTCAGTTGCCGCGTCAAGCTTTTTCTTCTTCGGGAAATCGACCATAACCAAAATCAGATTGTCTTTGGCGTACTCTTTGAATGCCGCTTGCGAAAAGACTTCTTTATCCAGTTTTATGCACCAGCCGCACCAGTCCGAACCGGCAAAATCCATCATAATGACTTTATTGTCTTTTTCGGCTTTTTTCTTGGCGGCCTCAAGATTTGTCAGCCAGCCGTCGTCAGCTGAGAAGACCGGAATGGATAATAAGCAAAACAGTGTTAATGCGGTCAGGAGCTTCATATTGATTGCCCTTTCGTTTTTATTAATGCCTGTTTTAAAAGATTCTATACTTAACATATAACGTGTTTTTTGAAAATTTGCAATCGCATTTCAAAGATTGACTCTGTAAAACATCGGTTATTTTGTGACTGTTACTCAATACGCCTATTGACTTATTTCAATGATGCAGTATAATTACTTTGTAAAATGAATTAACAAAGTGTAAAATTGAGAGCGTTTTTATTATGGATAAAGCAAAATCCAATCAGAAAAGCCGCAGGCAGATACTGAAATTGATCAAGGATTCCGGGCAGATATCCAGGGCGGAACTGGCTAAGCTGACCGGACTGACCCGGCCAACGGTATCAGCCATCATCAATGAACTTGACGGGCAGGGTTTGATCAACGAGACTGGCAAAGGCGAGTCCTGCGGCGGCAAACGCCCGATTATGCTGGAATTAAATAAAAAATCTTTCTATGCGGTCGGGATTGATCTCGGCGACGACTTTCAGATACGCGGGGTGCTCTGCGATTTGCACGGCAATATCGTGAAACGCGAAGAACTGGAATATGAAAACAAATTTGAATGTATTTTCGAGGTGCTTGCCCAGCTGATTGAAAAACTGACAGCCGGAACTGATTCGGAAAAGATCAAAGGGGTCGGTATTGCGATTTCCGGGATTGTGGACACTGAAGCTAATGAAGTTATCAGCAGTAAAACATTTGATATAGAAAACAGAAAGCTGGCAAAAAAACTGGCCGCCCGCTGTTCATTCCGGGTAATCCTGGAAAACCGTCCTAATGCAGCGGCACTGGCGGAAACCGAGTTCGGCGCGGGTAAAAACTTCCGCAACCTGGTCTATATCACCAGCGGGCGCGGCGTCGGCGCCGGTATCGTGATTGACGGGAAGATCTTCCGCGGCAGCTTCGGCACCGCCGGGGAAATAGGGGAAATGCTGGTGCCGGAACCATCCGGCAACGCCGTTACCGGAAAATGCTTCCTTCAGGAAATGACCCGGACAAAAGCCATCTGCGCGGCAGCCGAAAAAGTAAAGCGCCGGAAAATAACTTATCAGGAGATACTGCAGGCTTATCAGGACGGGGATTCTGAAATCATTGCCATCATTGACAAGAACGCTGAATATATGGCTTATGCGGCGCAGCTGGTGGCCAAACTCCTCAATCCAGAAGCGATTATTCTCGGCGGACGGGCGCTGGAACTGGGCGAGAAGTATTTTGTCAGCTTCAAAAACTATTTTGAATCAGGCTTTGCCGGCAGCGATGCCAGCAGTAAAACCGAAGTCAGGTACTCAGCCTGCGGACGGCTGGGTGTCGCCGTCGGCGGCGCGGCGGTAGTGCTGGATATGGTCATGAATTTTAAGATATGAGGAAGCTAAAAGTCAGAATTTAGAACAAAAGCCAGATTACTCATAACTTTAGAACTTGTAAGATTTCAGGATTTAAAAACTTTATAACTTTAGCATTTTAGAACTTTAGAACTTTATTTGGAGGCTATGTAATGGTTCAGACACAAAAACCGTTGGAATTGACGATCATCGGCGCGGGCATGATCGTAAACGATCTGCTGCTGCCGTCGGCGCTGCATCTGCAGCGGCTGGGCGCAGTGGGCGAAATAACAGTCTGCGATATGCGCGTCAGCGCTCTGCGCGCGCTCAAGGAATCGAAGGACATCCTGGATGCGTTTCCGGGACAGGATTTCAAGACCTGCCCTGAACTCAGCGAAGGCGATTCCAGCGATCCGGCGGTCTACCGCCGCATCCTTGAGAAGAAAGCGCCTTACGGCATTGTCGTCGTCGCGCTGCCCGACCAGCTGCACTATCGCGTTGTGAAAGACGTTTTGCAGTACAACCAGCATATCCTGTGCGTAAAACCGCTGGTATTGAAATACGAACAGGCGATCGAACTGGAAGAAGAGGCTTTCCGCCGCGGCTGTTTTGTCGGGGTTGAATATCACAAGCGTTTCGACCGCCGCGCCCTGCTGGCTAGAAAGCACTACCGTGCCGGCGATCTTGGTGATTTCGCGCTGGGCGAATCCAAGCTGATCGAACCCTACTACTACCGCCACTCAAATTTCCAGAACTGGTTTACCTGCGAAAACACCGACCCGTTTGTCTATGTCGGCTGCCATTATGTGGACCTGGTCTGCTTCATCACCGGGCTGAAACCCGCCGCCGTCTCCGTCTCCGGCCGCAAGGGGATTTTCCCGAACGGCAAAGAAGGCTATATGTGGACCAACGGCCGCGTGATCTTTGAAAACGGCGGCATCCTGTCCGTCAACAACGGCCTCGGTTATCCGGACGACAGCGCGGGCGGCAATGATCAGGGGCTGGTCATGTATTTTGACGGCGACGACTGTGCCGGACTGCTCGCCCATGACGACCACATGCGCGGCGTCGAATACGGTTTTGCCGCCAACCAGAAAAAGCGTTTCCAGTACATCAATCCGGACTTCTATCGCGTTGTCCCGTGGGAAGGCAACGGCCTGAAACCCATCGGGTACGGTTTCGAATCAGTGGCGGCCACCATTACCACGGCCAGTCGCATCGAAGCGAAAGTCGCTGCTGGCGGCGATGCCCTGGCTATCCGTCGGCAGGCTATTCTGGAAGCTGACGAAAAGGGGCTGATCGCCACCCCTAAAAATTCGTCTTACAATGAACTGGTTCAGGAAGCCGCGCGGCTCTCCATCCTTAACGGCGGCGATGTCGCGGTTATTGATTACAGCGGCGCAAAACCGGTAGTGAAACTTAAGTAACAATAAAACCATTTAATCAGGAGAATTTTAAAAATGGCTGAGTATTCATTAGTACCCGTTGACGTTCCGAAAGTCAAAACCAAATACCGCTCGATCCAGACCGCGATCCCGGTGCCGGAATCACTGCCGATCTTCGAAAAGCTGAAAGCCAGCGAACCACGTTCCATGCTGGGACAGCCGCCGATAATCTGGAACAGCGCCGATAATTTCACCATTTCCGACAAATGGGGCAACCGCTGGATTGACTGGTCATCCTGCGTGTTGATCGCCAATGCCGGACACGGCCGCAAGGAAATCCGCGATGCCCTGAAAAAAGTCATTGACCAGGAACTGCTGGCCACTTATGTATTCGTGCACGAAGGCCGCGCCGAGCTAACCACTATGCTCCAGCAGCTTGCCCCGGATCCCAAAAGCTATCATGTATTCCTGCTCAGCTCCGGTGCCGAAGCTACTGAAAACTGCATCAAGCTGGCCAAAACCTACGCGATCAGCAAGCACGGCAATCATAAGAAATATTTCGTTTCATTCAACAATGCCTTCCACGGACGCACCCTCGGCGCCCAGATGGCCGGCGGCATGGACAAGCTGAAGACCTGGATCGTTGACGGCGACAAGACCTTCATTCAGGTTCCGTTCCCCGACGGTTACAAAAATACCGATACCTCGTTCGAACTGTTCCTGAAGACCATTGCTGAAAAAGGCGTAAAACCGTCAGAAATCGCCGGCGTGATGGCTGAATCCTATCAGGGCGTGGGACCGGATTTTATGCCGGTTGAATATGCTCAGAAACTGGAGGAATTCTGCCGCAAGAACGACATCGTCCTGATCATGGATGAAGTTCAGTCCGGATTCGGGCGTACCGGCAAAATGTTCACCTTCGAACACTACGGCATCAAACCGGACCTGATCGCCTGCGGCAAAGGCATCAGCTCCTCACTGCCGATTTCCGCCGTCATCGGACGCGCCGACATCATGGGCATCTATCCTCCCGGCTCAATGACCTCAACTCACTCCGGCTCACCGCTCTGCGTCGCTGCCGCGATTGCCAACCTGAAGATCATTCTGGAAGAGCATCTGGTTGAAAATGCCGAGAAGATGGGCAGGATCATGAATCCTGAACTCAAGCGCATTCAGCTGAAATACCCCGACCGCCTCGGCTGTTTCCAGGGTCTCGGACTGGTCGCCGGCATCCAGTGCGTCAAACCCGGCACCAAGACTCCGGATCCGGAAACCGCCGTAGCCATCAACCTGAAGTGCCTCCAGCGCGGCCTGCTGATGTTCGCCCCTGTCGGTATCGGCGGCGAATGTCTGAAGATCGCTCCGCCGTTGACCATCAACGAAGAAGCCCTGCGTGAATCGCTGCAAGTCTTCGAAGAAGCCTGCGACGACGTCCTCGGCAAAAAGTAAACTCAAGTTATACAAAAAATCCGCCCCGGATAACCTCCGCGGCGGATTTTTTTGCATCTGCAGGTCTTTATTTTACCGGTTCACCGATGATGAAAATAGCGCCGGGATACCACTTGTTCGGAGCGTATTTGGCTGGATTCTTTTCCAGATCGGCAACATTCTGCGGAAAGAGAATTTTCCGTTTGTCAGGGGCTTCCGGCAGAACGCGGAGCACTACTTCGTGTTCTTTATCCTCCATGTTGTCGCCAATCTGCAGAATCGCCAGCCTGGAATAAGTGCAATAGCCGTCAATACGTTTGTCTTTCCTGCTTTTGCCGTCCAGAGTTACTTCGACAATACCGCAATCCGGGCCGAGCAGATCATAAATCCCAGCTTTCGTTCCTTTGAATTTGAATTGCAGCACGGCTCCCGGTTCAAATTGCCACAGGCTGGGAACGCGGTTACTGAAATTTTTACCCAATGAATTCTGAGCAGGATCAAGTTTAGTTGCCGGTCCTTCTATTTTGCCTAGTTGATCAAGCGGAATCATTTTTGCCGCCTCCCAGTTATTCGACATCAGCGGCGCGCTAAGCTGGTGAGCCCCGGGATTGCCGGCCGGGCCGATTTTTTCCATTGCCTTGATAATGGCAGCCAAGTAAAGTGCATGTCCGGTGTCAGTATATGGATGAACGCCGTCATTGGAGAAAGCTATTTTACCTTGAGCGTCGGTAGGCAGTTTAGCGGTCTGGTTGAGTTCATCGCCGGAAACGCGTTCGACTTTGGCTTCAGGTGCTTTCATCATCAGCCTGCCTTCTTTTTCCAGCCTGGCAACTTCCAATCCCAGGTGGATGCTGGAAATATGATAGAAGTCAGCGAGTTCTTCCATGACGCTTTCCGACCGCTTCATTTTCCCGGCCTGCAGTCCCTTGATGTCTCTTTCGGTAATAGTATAGACGAAGCATATATCGCAGTCCGGCAGCGCTTTCCAGGTCTTCCTGACGATACCTTCCATTGCCTTGCGGATGTTGTCGGGCGATGCCCCGCTGTCATTGACCGCGAATTCGACGAACAGCAAGTCCGGTTTTCCGGCAAGCACATCGCGATCGATCCGGAAAACGCCTAAATCCGAACCTGTACCGCCGATTGCGGCATTGATTTCTTCGACTTTAGCCTTGGGATACTGCTTCTGGAACCATTCACGGCTTTTTATCCGCCAGCCATTCTGCGCGGTGATACTGCCGCCCAGATAACCGATTTTAACCGTACCGCCATTTTTCAGCTTGGCGAAAAAGTTGGGCAGTCCGTCACGAACGGTAAAGTCAACCGTATCCCGCAATGGATATTCGGCTTTCGGCGGTGCAGCCGAAGCCTGCCCCTGTACCGCAAGCGGCAAGGAGGCACTCAAAAGTACCGTTATTGTTCCGGAAAGCAGCAGTCGTGATAACATAATTAAAAATCC
>CAIMFA010000199.1 GCA_903840185.1 uncultured Lentisphaeria bacterium
AGCACTTGAGGCAGTTGCGCATTCATGCCGAAAGAGTCATTCATGCTTGCAATATCGGGGACGACATCAAAATTCTCCTTGAAGTAACGGCGTCCGGCGAGCAGATTCCGCACAAACGATTCCCCTGAACAGAGATTCGAATCGGGGATACAGAATTCGCCGAATATTTCAATATTGCCGGATTTGACATATTTGCGCAAGATTTCGAGTTTATCCGAATGCTTTTGCAGATACATGCGTATGACTTCCGACTGATCGAAAAAAACATGAAACTGCGGATATTTTTCGATATATGCCAGAATCAGATTGATCTGTTCTTCGCGTATTACAGCGTATTCATCGTATGTCTTGTTCCATGTAAGGTCGGAGTGATGATGCGCGGTCAGGACTATCTTTCCATCGTCTGCCTCGGCAGACTGCTTTTGTATGTGTTCGGGTACGACAGTTTCACCATTTTCCTTTACAAAGAATCCGCTTGCCCCGCAGCATTCGATCATGCCGTCGCTTACAAGTTCGCGCAGCGCACTCTGTATTACGGAAATACTGGCGCCAAAATGACTTGACATATTCCTGACGGTAGCAAGCCGGTCTCCAGGTTCAAGGCTCCCTTGCTTGATACATTTCTTTATCTCATCTATTACCTGCTGCCGTTTCGTCGGCTCCATACTGAGTTTTTTCATATATTGCAAATTCTCTTTATTGTTTCATTCCCAATCACCCGGAAAGCACTAACCGGCTTCTTTTTTACTATTATACAATGAATCTTTAAAAAAAGCAATACTAAACGATACAAAATAATACAAATAATATAAAAATGTCTGACGGCCGGTCATTTTTATTAATACACACATATATAGATATTATGCTTTCCGCTGCTGATATCACCCGATTTTTACCGCATTGCCGCATTTATTTTACATAAAAGATTAATCGTTATTTATTTCATGCTTTTCATCAGTGGCGGAAGTGCTATATTTACAGCCATATTTATTAATTTGTAAAAACTGAGGTTTTATTAAATATGAAAATCAAGCTGCCGCTTATTCTGCTGATCGCTTTAGCCGCCTCTTTCTGCATTTTTACCAGCGGATGCGGATATTTCGCTCAATATTCCAATGTTGAAAACTCGAAAAAAATGCGCGTCGGCATGACCAAACAGGAAGTGCTGGATTTAATGGGTAAACCGCTGGAAGAGGATTTCTGCTCTCCCAACGTCTGGTATTATTACACCGACACAAAATGGCATGACGGCTTTGCCACCCGCGACGAATGTATGCCGGTAATGTTCAAGGACGGTAAACTAATCGGCTGGGGCAATGATTATTTCAATCAGATGTACTTCTCCAACCAGCACATAAAGTGAACAAGTTGAAAGTGAGCCCGCTTTGCGGGTCAAGCGACTGCGGGATTGAAAGTTAAAAGTCAACTGAATTTCATCTTATTACTTTTTATCTTTATTCTTTTGTCTTTTATCTTATTCTTATGTGGTTAATCTCCCCTGCGGTTCAGCGTATAGCGCTTCAGCATCAGTGCCGGGGAATAGGATTGTTTGGCTTTTCTCAATCCGGGCAAACCTAAATCCTGTTCACGGTTCAGATATTTGCACCGGTTTGACAGCAGTTTAGCGGTTTCATGATTTATAAATTGCGACGCTCCCTTAAAATCCCGCGACGCCTTTTCAAAATGTACATCATAGCTTTCACTGTTCTGGCGGCTGAAAACTGTAAACGCCACCGGTTCTTCACCGACAAAAACAATCAGGCCTTCAATATCCAGTTTGTCAAAATAAGTGAATGCCTTATGCAGTGCGGAGTTTTCCTCCAGCAGAAAATGGCTGTGGTCGAGAAAAGTATTCAATCGCAGCGCCAGTTTCAATGTTTCTTTAGCGGTGGCCTTTGAAATCATCACCACCCGGTGATCAGTGTGTTCTCTTTCAAACTGCTTTATCAGGTTGCGTTTTTTACTGAGTTTTGCACCGCTCAATTCAAGCAGATCACTGGTCAGGTAAATATAATCGAGCGTATCTTCAGGACAGTCTATCTCAAAATAACGTTCAATGTCTGGAAATGTCCGGATATACTCTTCCGGCACATCGAAGAAACTGCCGCTGGAGTAATCGCGCGCAATAAAATAATCGGCAATTTCAGCCATCTCAGCCGGAGTAAAATATTCCCCAATCGGCATTTGAATCGAACGTTCCTGTTCGGAAAATAATATTATCCGGTCGCTGATTATATTCCAGCGGGTCAAATAAGCCTCGCCCCAGCAGAAAATATTATTAAAATTGCATTCACAGCTCATCCGGTTTAAAACCGCCAGATGTTTATCGAACACAGCCTTATCGCTGAGTTCAACCGGTCTGAATCCTGAGATATCTAAATTAATCATGACTTTCTTCCAGTTTTGAATTTATTTTTCGCTTGTAAGCGGCAGCATTACGCTCTCCAGATGAAACTTTTCTTCCGAATACATCGTCTGTCCGGCGGCAAGCGGTTCGGTTTCGGGGAGCTTGGCCTGCCTTTTCCGCAGGATAATAAGCTCGTTCTTGACCGGGCCGTAAATGGTATTGTCCGCCGGGAAAGCCGCATTGCATGTGACTGTACACGTTTCACCGCCTGCCAGCAGACAGTTTATGTTCATGTCAACCAGCAGGCAGCTTATTCCGCGAAAATCGCTCAGCTCTTTCAAAACAGCCCTGCCCTCAAGTTTTTCTGTGCGAAAGTTGAGCCGCTGCAGTTGACCGCGAAAAATCTCCAGATCAGGCATCCACGAGTTTCCGGCGTGAATTGTGCCGGGATAGCCCCAAAGCGTTTTGCCGGCCGGTTCAATAGTTCCAAGGTCGAAGATCATTCCCAGCATTGACGCGTCTTTCGCGGCAACGGCATCTTCTGAATCTTTGAACGCAAAAAATGTTCTACCTTTGCCGTCACGGCGGATAACCACTGTTTTGCCGTCAAGGGAGGGATGATACTTGACACCGTTTTCCAGGCAGGCAAATTTTTCAATTTTAAGCTCCATACCGGCTGGCTGAGCTTCCTCCACCTGAATCACGGTCAATGTTCCGGCAACCTCCGCATGAATATTTTTAAAAGGAGTTTTAACAGATTCGATGCCGCCGCCGAGATAATGCCGCGCAAGATAGTCAGCTCCAGCCTCGCAGCGGAATTTCTGACCGGATTTCAAGCCGCGGAAAAAATCCGGTTTATACTCCCCGCCGGCAAACAAATTGCCAGTCAGGAAAAGCAGACCCAGGGCAGACAGCCCAGCCTGTATTGTATGCTTAAGGAGTTGTGAAGAAATAAGTGGTACTTTTATACGCAGGTATCCGGGAGAAATTCCGGTTTCGCCGGAGAGGAGCAAAGCCGCAGCGCTTTGTGACGAGGCGGCGGAACTGTAAGTTCCCCGGAGACCACAGTAGAAAGTGCCAGTTATTTTTGAACGACTCCCATGCATATATTCCTCAGGATTTACTCAGGAAAAGTCATCATCCAGCACCGACATCTCATCTTCGACAAACTCGATGGCCTTCTGAAATGCCCGCGCCCGGTGACTGATCTTGTTTTTAGTTTCAGCATCAAGTTCGCCAAAAGTCTTATCATAGCCGTCAGGCATGAAGACCGGATCATAGCCGAAACCATTGCTGCCGCGCGGCTCTTTAATGATAACCCCGGGCACTTCTCCCCGGAAAGTCTCAATGACCTCGCCGTTGATCGCAATCGCAATCACGCAGACAAACTTGGCCTTGCGGTTCGGATTGTCGCCAAGTTCGCTGAGCACGCGCGCAATACGGGCGCTGTCAGAATCAGCATAGCGTGCAGACTGAATTCCGGGAGCGCCGCCCAAAGCCTCGACTTCCAGACCGGAATCATCCGCAAACGCCGGAATATCACAATATTTATTGGCGGCAAGCGCCTTGATTGAAGCATTTTCCTCGAAAGTTGCGCCGCTTTCTTCGATTGGCGGACACTTCTTATAAGCATTCAGCCCGACGACTTCCACTTTCTGATCTTTTAACAGCTCGCGGTATTCATTAAGTTTATGCTCGTTACATGTTGCAGCGACAATTTGCGCCATGATCTGTCCTTTCATTTTTTTTGTATTTATTCGATCATCACATATATTATAACCAAACGGGGATAAATCAAACAGAAGGTACTGTTTTAACAAGTTCTAAAGTTCTAAAGTTCTAAAGTTCTAAAGTTCTAAAGTTCTAAAGTTCTTAAATTCGGTCCCGCTTGCGGGTCCCGCGACTGATGGATCTAAAGTTCTAACATTTCAAAGGGTTAATTGTCTGGAGTTGAAAATCAAACAGAAGGCTCAGTCATTATGGACTTAACTCCTGCAAAAAAAATACTTGCTCCGTTTAAAGGGTATAAGGTTTATGCCGGATTCAGCGGCGGAGCCGACAGCACTGCCATGCTTATGGTGCTGCATACTCTCACCGCAGAACTTTCACTGGAATTGCATGCGGTTCATTTTGAACACGGACTCCGCGGGCAGGCCAGTCTTGACGATGCCGCCTGGTGCGAAGATTTCTGCAAGTCACACCTGATTCCCTTTACCGGAATCACCCTTGAAGTCCTTTCATTCCGCCATCCGGGAGAAAATATTGAAGCGGCGGCGCGGCGGCTGAGAATTCAGCAATGGGTGAAAATGCTTGCCGGACATGAAAAATCAGTAGTCGCTCTCGGACATCATGCCGGCGACCGCATTGAAAACATGTTTATCCGGCTCTGCCGCGGTTCCAATATCTCCGGACTGACCGCCATGCGCACCCGCGGCATTATCCACGGCATCACCCTGATCCGACCTCTGCTCCACTATCACAAAGATGAACTGACCACGTATCTGTGGGAAAACGAAATCTGCGACTGGCGTACCGACAGTTCTAATTTAGACAGCACCATTGCCAGGAATTTCTTACGCCATGAAATCATCCCGCGGATAAAAAACCAGCTTCCCCATGCGGAAAAAGGCTTGCTGCTGGCGGCTGAAACCATCCAGTTGGACGCTGATTTCATTGAACAGGCGGCAATGGAGAGTTTCAAAATAATCCGCGGCAGCGCCTACGCGCCGCTGGCCTTCTGGACGTCGCTGCATCCGGCAGTCTCCCATCGGGTGCTGCGGCTGTGGCTTTCGGAAAAATGCGGCAGGGATATGATTCCGGATTCCTGCCTGGGCATGCGCTTCAACGAAGCAGTGCGGAAATTTCAGGGAGAAACAATGTTGATTCCGGTAAATTCCGAAATCGCCATCCGTATTTCCGGCAGCGACTGCTCGGTTATCAGCAACAGCGATCTCAAGCAGGATACGGTATTTGAAATTCCATGGCACTGGACGAAATGCGCACTTGATTTCAAGCAGGGCAGACTTACCGCCCAAACCGTCAGCGCGGATGAAAAGCAGAAATACTGTGATGAATCAGTTGATCTGGATACCGCGGTGTTCGACGCCTCCGGCATTCCCGACATCCTGAATGTAACAGACCGGCGCGATGGCGACCGTATGACGCCCTTCGGCTCGGAGTCGCCGGCTAAACTTAAGAAGCTGATTACCGACCGCAAGCTTTCCGCTGTGCAGAAAGATAATCTGCCGGTTGTAAGAATTCCAGATGGCGATATCCTGTGGGTTCCCGGAGTGAGACGTTCAAACGCCGCCCCGGTTACAGAAAACAGCAATGGAATCGTCATCCTGCGCTGGGAACTATGCCAGGAGCCGGAATGGGAATCAGCGTCAGCAATGCTTTAAGGAACAGAAGTCAATACAGAATTTAGAATTTAGAATCTGGAATTCAGAATGAAATTCGAACTGAAATCCGGTTTTATTCTGACTACTGAATTCTGACTCCTGAATTCCGATTCAAGACTATTTTCCGGCATCCAGCTGCGCCGCTTTTTCCAGCAGCTGCTTATACAATTCCGGCGGATAATTAAACTGCCGGTTAAGAAAATTTATCAATTCAACACAGTTACTGATGTGCATTTCGTACCCCTGCACTCTGCCATCAAGAAAATACACATTGATGAAAGTGCCGCCATGATTTCCGGGAAAGTCGAAAAGCAGTGGAATATCTTTATTGGAAGTCTCCATGTATCCGTTGATATAGGCATACGGCCGGCCGGATGGACAGTTGAATTTGGCGCGGTCTTTAATCAAGCCATTCTGCAGCAGTTCATCTATCATTTTCGCGCCGCCTGCTTCCGGAAAGCGGTCTTGATTATTCATCGCGTACATTTTCAGCACAAATCCAAGTTCTTTCAGATTTGCGGCGCAGGCGTCGCGGCGGTTCCTTTCGAGAATATCATTGAACATTGGAAACACCATCCCGGCATTTAATGCGGCCGGCAGCAGGACGGTTTTCGCCGCCATCATTGCCGCCGGATCAGCGGTGACATTGAATGTTGAAATGAAGCCGTTCTCGGTAACTTGACAGACGCCCAGAAATCCAACCGCAAAATTATTCTCAATGGATTCCGCAAACTCGCGCCGGGACGGCGATTCATTGGCCTGTTTAAAAGCTGTAATCAATATTTTAACCAGACGGGCGCTGAGATATTCAAAAGAATTGCCTTTCACCGGAATATTGTCCGCCAGCGACTTGAACTCATCCGTATTCTTCAGCAGATCCTTGTCGGACGGCTTCAGCAGGCGTTCGACCGTTTCAACATTGGATGCCAGAAACAGCCGGTTGCCTTCCTGGACAATAACCGGCTTCAGCCATGGCAGCTCCGGATTAGAAAACGGAATTTGAAGCCGACATGGATTTTCCGCGCCGCCCACCGGCGGTTGAACTTGATTCAGCCCTCTTCTAAGTGTTTTGAAAACCGTATCATCTTTCACGCCGCAAACTATCGCAAAATCGAACTGCTCCATATCAACAGCTTTCACGCCGAACCTTACCGGATGTTTCTTCCGGCTGTCGGCGATCAGTATAAAATCAAATTCGCCTTCAAAACTATCAAGAAATAATTCCCAGGAAATATCCTTAGTTTCAAATGACTTTTTAATCGCACTCATGACTTGCTGTGCTTTTTCAGATTTCGACTGCATGGCGGCATCTTCCAGCCATTTCCAGAATATCCTCGGCTGGAAAAACCAGCCGGCGGCGTAAACCGTATCCGCGGGCATGACATCGGTAAGATAAAACGTCTGCGGATGTTCATTCAACACCGACCATATCATCCCTGAAGGTTCTGATTCCTCCTTCTTATGAAAGTACAACCGTCCGCGAAACATCTTTTTGCCGGTCTGAACTGAACTCAGGCCGATACCGTCAATTGACGGCACGCCGCTGCTGTCGGTCAGTACGGAAACAAACTCGAAAAGATCATCGGCAGCCTTTTTATCATCCGGCTTGATGTCCTCTTTGGCGGCAAGCATCTTCCTGAATAATTTGAAATGTTCTGAGATGAGCTTAAAACTTGAATCAGGGGAAAAGTAGATATACATGGTGCCGTTCTTATCCAGCTTGTCCGTAACTTCTTCAAACGAAGTCTCCGGCAGCGCCACGGCTTTTGCTTCAAACACACATACTAGACACAGTACTGCAAAAACAATAAATCTTACGATGAAATTCATCAAATCCCCCCTGCTGAATATTGTTCCCCTTGAACCGACTGCTTCAAAATACAGCGCCTGAACTCAATTGTCAAGACAACGGAATAAATTTATGTCAGAGCTGAAGCGGTTAAGCGTATTTTCAGCAGTGGTATTGCTATTTCTTCTTCGCAGTGTCAAAACGTTTCATCCAGTGCAGCACCAGCAGGCAGGCGCCGGTCGCCGCATAGGCGGCGGCAAACTCCGGAGCGGCCATCCAGCCCAGTACCGGCGCTACTCCGCCGGATGTTATCTTGAACGCGTGGATCAAGCCCGTCGCGGAAAGCCCGGCGCAGATAAAACACGTCACGGCGGCGGCAATAAATTTCCGGTCAATTGAAAACGCTACGATCGAGGCAAATGCCATGCTGGTGATAAGAAACCCCTGGTTCATGGCGAGAACGCCGCAGATAAAAAGACTGCTGCCGAAGTTGGGCAATGCTTTTTCCAGAGGCGTCCCGGCGACACGCAGCGTGGTGTCGATGAGCAGCCAGGCCCAGGCGGCAAGCGACGGAAACAGACCGGCGGCAACCGCCACCGCATGGTTTCGCGGAGTCTCCTGAAACGCCTGCGCCGTCATGACCAGGCCGATCCAGATGAGAATCCCGAATGTAGCCTCCAGCGGCACGACGTGAAGCACGGCAGTGACCGCGCCGAAGAAACAAAGCAAACTGATCACAACGCCGTTCAAGGCGGAATATCCGATCCTTGCCCCCATCGCTTTCCAGCCGGGATGCCCGATGTAAATAGTCGTGGGGAATGCGCTCCCGAAGAAGGCGGCGACAACGCTGCCTGCGCCGTTCATCATCAGCGACGGCATGGTTTCATACCGGTCCCCGGCGGCCTCGGCGCTGTCGAGCGACTGCAGCGATCCGAGCACGTTGAACAGTGCCATCGGGACGATAACCGTGAGATAACTCCAGAGCGCGCCGCCGGACACCAGCGCCTGCCAGGCCGTGACATCCGGCTGCGGCAGGTGAAGACCGAATGGAACCGGACCGGACGGCGGCGTGAATGACGGAACGCCAGCCCACTTCAAGCCCCATGCAATCGCCACCCCGGTCAGGATGGCCAGCAGCCCGGCGGGAATCCCCAGCGGCATGCGCATCCGCGTGGCATAAGCGATAACAATCAGGAACATCGGCAGCAGCGCAATCGCCGGAGAGGCGAAGATTTGAAAAGCGAACCCCATCGAAATAAATGTCAGTGCAATACCGGCCAGTGATGAAAGCAAAGCCGCGCGCGGAGCTTTTCTGCGGAGCGGATCCGCGCAGAATGCCAGCGCCAGTTCCAGCAGGCCGCTGACCAGACAGGCGAAAACGCCTGCCTCCCACACTTTTACCGGATCTTTAGTAGCCTGCCACACCGGCGCCATGATGAAAAACAGGAAAGCAATCAGGCTTACGGTATTAAT
>CAIMFA010000200.1 GCA_903840185.1 uncultured Lentisphaeria bacterium
CCTAACTTCTAAATTCTAATTTATAGATTCCGGATTTAGTTTTAGTTCTCAGTTATTATTCTGACTCCTGTATTCTGACTCCTGAATTCCCTGTCTTTCGGGTTGCGGACAAAGTCCGCCTTAAGTTATAACTTCAGTTCATGATATTCACAGATGGAATCCAGCCACTTGTCAAGCTGCAGCCAGTACTTGTTGGCGCGCTCCGGCAGCTCCATGTCGCCGATTCCTGCCTCCACTACCTGTTCGATAAATAATTGCTGCTCATAATTGTGATTTTCATCATTGCTGAGATTGTCCGGCATGAAACCGTTTTCGTGCAGAAACCCCATTTTTAGAATCACCGAACAATGCAGCCTGTTCCACAGTTGTCCGAAAAATCTTTCTTTGATCAGCTCCTCGTTGCCGGCTGAACCGAGATGGACCAGGACATTGCCCAGTATGATGCTGGTCTGGGGGCAGGGCAGGTCCGGCTGCGTATTGCTTAAAAGGAAATTGCCCAGCTTATTGGCGAGCAGAAAATTCTCCGGGACTTCGCCGATGTTGTCGTGTTCAGCCACCAGTTCCGCCGTGGTTATACTGTGCAGCGTGGAGTTCAGGCTTTCGTGAAACGACACCTGTATCTCCCGGAAAAGGTCAATCACCGGATATTTTTTGCTGCTGATTTTCAGCTCGCCTTTGGCCAGCAGGTCAAGCTTCCCGAAATCCGGGCTCAAGCCGCTGATGATCAGACTTGTCTCCATATATGGCGTCTTGCGCAGCACTATCAGATTGGTTGTAACCAGACTCATTTTCCCCTCTCAGCCTTGTGATTGTTGTTCCGCGAGGTCAATTCTGATTGCCCGCCCGAACCCCTGCGGCGACTGGTAAGGCAGGCATTTTTCGAACGCATGCGGCGCTTTAGCAATCAGGATGGAGCCTCTCGACGGCGCTTCGTAACCGGCAGCCCATACTTCGATATCCGCTTTTGCCGGATCAAAGCCGTTGAAGATCAGACGGTAGAACGCCTCGCCGCCGTCCGCCACCCGCGCGGCAAAGAACTTCTGACTGCGGTCAACATCCGGCCACTGGTTCCTGGCTTCGCCGTACCCAGGTTGATTCCATGGGATTTCCGTTACCGGAATCGCGTAACATGAACCTTCCGCGCCGGGATATCTGGAATTGAACAGCTTGAGCTGGACTTTTTCCGGATTGGCGGTTTTTATTCTGAACTGGAGCTCGAAATTGCGCAAACGGTACGGTACCTTCATTGCGAAGCAGACTTTCAATGAATGTGCGGCGGCTTCTCTGACGCTGACTTCGGCTTTCAGCTCCGGCTCCTGATAGATTTGCTCGACACAGGGACGGACTTTGTCATTTACGCATAGTGACGCCGGGAAGCGGTATTCGTATTTGTGGCCGGTTTTCTCCGCCATGTAGGAGTAGGGAAAGACCGGTTTGATGCCCTTCCGGCTGAGAATCAGGATCTTAACCTCATGGGCCAGCATGGTGATGCTGCTGTCCGGATTCATGAATTCATAATGAGGATAGAACTGATAAACGGTCTTTACTTTATGGACGGCGATTTCGCCGCTCCTGAAATTTACGATCTGCGGAACCGGCGACGGATTGCGGATGACGCACCAGCTTTCATCTTTGCCCGGCTGGACGAACCCGTATATCTCGCCCTTGTTGGGATTGCCGAGAATCATCCTGCCGTTGCGGACAAAAATATGTCCGGCGTTTTTCCGGCAGAACGCCATGATCCGGCGGAAGCTGTCCGCCTGCCATTCCTCAAGCTTTTCCGGCTGGAGCGTATAAGCCATATAAGTGCTGCCGCGCATGAACGACATCCATAAGGCGTTTGTCCAGATGCCCGGCTCTTCAACGAACGGGTTGCGCATCGCGTCCGGGAATTCATGATTGTCGAAACAGTCCAGCGGCAGCGCGCTTTTATCCCGCCGCAGAATGTTGTAATACATGATGTCCCGGTGCGTGGTCGAACTGTCGCGCTGAGTTTTTGACGGAAATGAAGTGTATTCCGAATCTCCGCTGTCGGAAAGCCATAAATGGTTAGCATGACAGAGCCACCATGGCGAGGTCCACCAGCCGTTGCGGGTGATGATGCCGGGATTCTGTCTGCGCATCGCTTTATCAATGGCGAACATCACATTCATTGAAGCCTGGCGGATATGGTTCACGGTGGGATACTGCTTTTTCAGGGTGGGATTGGTCGCGCATTCATTATCCCAGTCTATCTTGAAATGCACCGCCCCGATTTTGCTGATCAATTCGCAGAAGCGCTTTTCGAGCATCATGCCGAACTTTTTGTCAACCATGACGCCGTAGCCTTTGCCGCAATAGGCGGCGCTGTCGCCGCTGCCGACTTCCATCCCATTTTGCATCATGTATTCCGGGCTGATGCCCATCGGGCCGTTATGTGACAGCCACAGGCTTATTTCAGCGCCGATATCTTTTACTATTCCGGTCAGCCTCTTCAAGCCTTTGTCCCGTCCGACCGATTCCTTGGCCTGAAAGACCGACTGGCGGTCATTCCAGCCGGCATCCAGGGTGAAGACGTCCGGAATCAGGTCGAATTTGGCGAATGCCTTGAAAAAACTTACATAATTTTCATAGCTGACGGCGTACTCGTAATTGCCGATATAAGGGTCAGCCCAGAATGTGCAGAAAGATACCAGCGGTTTTTTCAACAGCGGAATCCGGATGGTATTGAGATATTCAAAAAAGCCGGTGCGGTGATCATCGCTCCAGCCGAACACCGCTTCAACCGTTTCCAGCCGTTTACCGTCCCACTGCGGATAATGCTGCAGCCGTACTGCCGTTCCCTTTTTTGCCTTTTCCGGCAGATTGAATCCGGCCGGATGCTCCAGGCCGGTAAAGTATTTTTTCCCGATCAGCGGATAGCCGCAGCCCGGCATTCTGCCGATACCTTCCTCTTCGCCGTGAGTCTGTTTTGCCGGCAGGGTCGCGGCGCGGTAGCCGCACAATTCCAGTTCGTCATCCAGCAGTTGACTGTCAACTTCCACATAATCGGGAACCGGCAGTATGGTCTTCGCGGTGATGTCCACCCGCTTTTTAAACCAGCCGCCATCAGACAGTTTAAGCGTGACTTTGAATTCCAGACCTTTGCCGGTAAAGCTCTGGCTGATGCTTTTGCCGGTAGTCAGCGGCTTGTCAACAGCTTTCTCCGCTTCGATTCTTTTCCCCCCGATGCCCAATGCTACCGCCGGCCACGCCAGTTCCAGTATCTCGCCGGACTGCCGGTTGGTCACTTGCAGAATATTTCCGGAAACGCTGATAGTCAGCAATTTATTTTGAGTCTTCATTTCTATCCTGATCTATATTAAAGTTATTTGCAGAAAACTGAATTACCTAACTTATGAATTTTACGGCATTTTTCAATCATTCTTATAATTTTTATCAACTTTTTATTACAAATCCAAAATCAATGGGGCCAATGGGGCCTATGCGTTAAACATTTTGGACATCTTGGACATTCTGGACACATATAAAGAGGAATATTGCAAGTGACAAAACCCCGTCCGTGCGATTTTTCTTCTTTTTTTCCCATTTTGATTTCAGTTATAAAGATAAATATCGCTCGTAACTGTAACCG
>CAIMFA010000201.1 GCA_903840185.1 uncultured Lentisphaeria bacterium
ATGTCCAACGGGAACAGCCGGGGGACAGAAGGCAGAATGAACCGCCGGGGGAGAATATCCAATACCCACCCTGCGGGATCCCGCAAAGCGGGAGAATATCCAACACGGAATATCCAACGTCCAAGGGGAACAGCCAGTGACAGAAGTCAGAACGGGACAGGAGTATTAGAAGACTGGTGATTGGTCATGGGTTGCGCAACCCATAAGCCCCATAAGTCCCATTAGCCCCATAGGGCCCATAAATCCCGGCAAAAACTGTAACGTGGTTTATCGCCACACCCTCAGGTTGTACTCTTCTCCGCTTTCGCTTTTTCTCCGTAAGCCAGCCATTTTTCAATAGCGGCTACCAGTTCCGGAGCTTTTACCGGCTTGGCGATAAAATCGTTCATCCCAACGGCAAAACATTTATCCCGGTCTTCTTTAGTGGCATACGCGGTAACGGCGATAACCGGAATATCATTATTAATAACACCTGACTCTTTGTTGCGGATATTCAGTGTGGCGTCGAATCCGTCCATTTCCGGCATCTGGCAGTCCATAAGCACCAGATCATAATCAATACTGCGGAGCGCGGTAACCGCCTCAAGGCCGTTCGCCACAGCATCAGCAGGATAGCCGTTCTTTTTCAGAATAACCATGACCAGCGCCTGATTAACCGGACTGTCTTCGGCAACAAGAATGCGGACACGCCGTTTGGGCGCGGGAGGCGCGGCCGTAATATTCTGCGCATGTTTTCCCGCATTTTCTTTATTACCTGGCATAGCACCAATAATTTCGCGAAGCTGCAACTGCCGGACAGGCTTGGAAATGACGCCGCTGAAATTACACTGTTTCAACTGAGCCTGGCTGATATTAACACTGGAGAAGAAAGTCATAATAAAAGTTTTAATGCCATACAGTTCTGCATGATTTGCAATTTTCCGTCCGATTTCCAGTCCGCCGCCATCCGGCATTGAATAATCAATCAGCGCAACATTGAACGGCTCTCCTGCTCTGACGGCATTCAGCAGCACAGCAATAGCGGCATCCGCGGTACAGGCGGTGTCAACCCGGCACTTCCACGCATTCAACACTGTGGAGATGAACGTCCCGGCGGTTTGATTGTCATCAACGACCAGCACTTTTAAGCCGCCATAATCAGGAAGCTCCTGACGGCGGTGATCTTCCGCCACTTTTTCCAGCACCGCGGTAAACCAGAAATCAGACCCCTTCCCTTCCTCGCTGGTGAATCCGATTTCGCCGCCCATCAGTTCCGCCAGACGTTTGGAGATGGCCAGTCCCAGTCCGGTGCCGCCATATTTGCGTGACGTTGAATTATCCACCTGCGAAAAAGATTCGAATAGAATGCTGCTGCGGTCTTTCGGGATACCGATACCGGTATCACTGATCACAAACTTGAGTTTTATATGTTTATCATCCTGAGTTTCAACCGCCGCCCGTATAGACACCTCGCCTTTCCCGGTAAATTTGACGGCGTTAGCCAGGAGGTTGATCACAATCTGGCGTATCCGCGCCGGATCACCGCGCAGCAGGGCGGGAATTTCCGGATCAACCAGACAGCAAAGTTCAAGCCCTTTTTCATTGGCCTGGACTGTCAGCATTTCCGCCGTCTCTTCAATGCTGGTGCAGATATTAAAATCAACATATTCCAGCGCGAGTTTCTGCGCCTCAATTTTTGAAAAATCCAGAATATCATTGATGATCGTCAGCAATGACTCGCCGCTTTTACGGACAACTTCCGCGTATCTACGCTGCTCCTCGTCAAGACGAGTTTCCAGCAGCAGTCCGGTCATGCCGATCACGCCGTTCAAAGGCGTCCGGATTTCATGGCTCATATTCGCCAGAAATTCACTCTTGGCGCGGCTGCCCTTTTTCGCCTCCACCGCCAGCTGGCTGGAAATTTCAAGGTTGCGGCTGAGCTCTTTATTCTTTTCGAGCAGCTCTTCGTTCAGCTGTTTCAGTTTTTCCTGAATATCAATCAGTTCCTTTTCAGACTTCACTTTTTCGGTAACGTCACGGAACATGCAGACGAATTTATTCTTCTGCGGACAGAACGCCACCACATCAAAATGCTTTTTCAACTCCTTGCTGTATTCTCGGAAGGATGTGGACTGGCCGGACAGCGCCACCCCGCCATAACGTTCAATCCAGGATTTTTCCGTATCCGGCATCAGTTCAAGCACAGTTTTACCGACGATAGTCTCCGCTTTCAGTCCGGTCATCAGCTCAAAAGCAGGGTTGATTGAAAGGAAACGGTAATCAACGGGCTTGCCGGAATCGTCCATAATGATTTCGTGATAGGCAAAACCGTCAAGCATCTGCTCAAAGAGGTTTTTATAATCAGCCTCAAGCTGCCGCTGCCGGGTAATATCATGCAGCGTAGTAAGGACTGACAGCACACTGCCGTCAGCCCCGAATTCAGGAACCATGCGCCAGTTGTAGGTTTTATTTACCAGGCTGTCATGAAATTCAATTTCATACGGTTTCTTTTCATCAAATACCCGCTTAACTGAGCTATTGTAGAATTCGCAATCTTTATCTGAATAACCGAGTTCACTGGCGGTTCTGCCGATAATTCTGGAAGGCGGCACTCCGGCCAGTTTAGACACATTCGGGGAAACGAAAACCACCTTCAAGCCGCGGTCAATCCGCATCACAATATCCGGGATATTTTTAATCACAGTGCGCAGTTCATGCTCCCGCTGTTCGAGAGCATGCGCAATACGTTTCTGTTCTGTGATGTCCCGGAAAATACAGAGAACCGACTGTACATTGCCAGCGCTGTCGAATTCCGGCACCATCCGCAAATTGAACAGAGTCTTACCATTACTGCCGTCAAAACCGATCTCTGATTCGAACGGCCGTTTCTCATGGAACACCCCGGCCAGAGCTTTGTTGCGGAAATCCGCGATCTCCTCCTGAAATCCGAGGGCCATGAAGTTCCGTCCAATAATATCCACCGGCTCTCTGCCGGCAATTTTGAATGCATTCGGAGATACATAAACCATGTTCAATTTGCGGTCAAATCTGGCAACAATATCCGGGATATTTTCAACCAGAGAGCGGAATTCCGTCTCCCGCTGCTTCAGTATCTGACTGGCAAGTTTACGCGAAGTAATATCATGAGCAGCGGCATATATCAAATTACCGGAAGGGTAGGCACGCCATTCAAGCCAGTGATAGGAGCCGTCCCTGCCGATATAACGATTTTCAAAATTTGACAAAGGTTTCTGCTCAGATATCGTTTCAAATACTCTTCTGGTGGAATCCTGGTCATCCGGATGAATGAATTCCATAAAATTCCGGCCTTCAAGCTCTTTCAGCGAATACCCCGAAGACCTTTCCCATTCCGGATTAAGGCGGCGAAAAATGCCTTTACGGTCAAAAATACACAGCAGGTCCAGACTGCAATTAAAATACTGGTCTATTTCCCTGGTCTTCGCCAGCAGTTCATCCTCGGTATTTTTTCTGGCGGTAATGTCATAATCAGCGCCGCGATACCCGCGATAATTCCTTTTCGCGTCAAATATTGGCAGCCCGTTAGTCAGAACCCAGCGTTTTTCTCCATTTTTAGCAATAACGCAGCTCATGAAATCCCGGTAAGCACCGCGTTTCCGCACGATTTCATCTGCTATCAGCCTTCTGGAATCAACGTCCTCTTCAGGCCAAAGTTCATAATAATGCATTTTGCCGATGATCTCTTCCGGATGGTATCCCAGTATGTTCCAGCACGCATTGCTGACATAAGTGTATATACCTTCCTCATTGACTTCCCAGATCATTTCATGCGCCTGTTCCGATATCTGCTCAAAACGTTCAACGTTCTTTTGAAGTTCAAGACGCATCAGATGTTCGTCGGAAACATCTCTGAACACCAGCACTACACCATGCGTGGCACCGTCGGCGCCGCGAATCGGCGCCGCGCTGTCGGCGATCTGCCGGGTCACGCCGTCACGTGCAATCAAAGCCGTATTGCTCGCCAGTCCCGCGACTTTACCGGTTTCCAATGCTTTAGCCACCGGATTCAAAACCGGTTCGCCGGTATGGCAATTCACGATTTGAAATACTTCAGCAAGAGGTTTGCCGACAGCCTCGGAGGCAATCCAGCCGGTAAGTCTTTCCGCCTCCTGATTCATTCTTTTAATTTTACTGTCGTTATCCACGGCAATCACGCCGTCGCCAATCGAGTACAGAGTGGTAGCCAGATACTCTTCGCTGTCCTGCAATTCGACGGTGCGTTCTTTCACTATCCCCTCCGCCCGGCTGCGGCGGGACATGATTCCGTATATATACAAGGCCACGAACAGCGTCATGACAATCCCGAACCAGAACCAGAGTACATAATTCCGGTCAAAATTGCTGTCAATAAATTCCTTGTCCGGCGTAATCTCCAGTTCCCATATACGATTGCCGAACGGGAAACTGATCTTGTAATTCATCCAGGCAAATTTATTAATTCCGCCTTCGCTGATTTTAGGGCTTTGCATAAAAAGCAGGACAGGATCGTTTACCGCGGTAATATCGCGTAGAAATAACGAGAATCCACGCGGTTTAAGGGTTCTTATTACATTTTGGAAAAAGTCTCTTGCGACAAAGCGGGACATCAGTACGCCGTTCAATTCTTTGGATTTGCCGCCGTCGGCAAAAACCGGCATCAGCGTCCAGTAACCGCGCTTCTCTTTATGTTCATATGCAAAATGGAGGCTTTCGGTCACGACAAGTTCGCCGGACTCCTGAGCCAGCTTGATCGCCTGCAGAATAATCGGATCTGAAACCATATCCACGCCAATCATTCCGTCCCCGGAACGCAGTGGCTCCTGGTATAAAACAGGAAAATATTCGCTCTTGTTTTTGGCGCGAATACGCTTCCCGTCTTTGCCGGCTTCCATAATCCAGAATGATTTAATTCCTTCGGTACGGACATTGCTTTCAAATTGCGTCCGTTTTATACCGGACACCCGCGGAAGCCAGTACATCACGTCAAAACCGCAATTATGGAAAAAAGGTTCCACAAAAGAATTGAATTCACGCTTGTTAACATTTTCTGAACAGTAAAAGAAACGGCGGATGATTTCAAAATGTTGCAAATCATCGTCGAGATGGTCTGTGATTATAACAGCCTGCTCCTGGGCTTCACTCTGGAATTTGGATCTAAGGTCTTTCAAACTGATTTCATGCATTTCTTTATATAAGAAATATGTCAAGATCAGTCCTGAAACCAAGACAATTATTCCCGCCCGCATCGCTGACTTATCCATGGAAACTCCCGAAATATGTTTCAGTGTGCAGTTAACTATAATCCATATAGCATAGAAATACAACTGAATCTCAAGCACAAAATATCAGGGAGAGTTTCCGGAGGATTCACGCATATAATATAAGCGGGAGAACAACGGCGCTTCACACCGTTATTCTCCCGCGTTGTTAATATCCGGAATACAGGACTGCTTAAAGCGGTTTCATCGCTTATGACAATCTTGCCGGAACATGAAAAAACGATTTAACTTTTGCGACAACCTGCTTTTCGGTCATTTTGTCGCAGGTTTCCACCGCCTCGATTTTAGCATGCGGATTCTTCGTTTTAGCTATCTCTTTCTCCAGTTCAATTTTTGCCGCGCCGGGACCGCAAATATACACTCTCTGGGCTTTGTCGACTTCCGCGGCCACCTGCTGATAATACTGATGAAGCTGATGTTTCAAGCGTTCGTCCGCGGTTTGCTCCTTTGATACGGACTGCGCTACTGAAGTGCCTGAGGCCTTCCAGCCGCCAGACGGTTTGTAATGACTGTCGGCGTTCGATTCGATATGCTCAACCGCGGTCTGGTCGCCTTGCAGTGTAACCAGAAATGCTTCCTTGTGATCAATCCAAATTCCCAATTTTTTCACATTCATAATACACTCTCCTTTGCTGGATTTTTATCGTACTGTCCGCGTATTTTCTGTCAGCCGTATTTTTTAATATGCGACGGACATGCAAAATACCGCTATTTATTTTTGATAGATGCCGCTGTTTCTTCGCGTTTCCGCTTTTTCAGAAACCGTGGTATCCATACTATATTTAAGTCCTGTTTTATCAATAAGCTTTTTTATATATTCAAGATTCGGACATGGCGGTCCGTGATAGTTGTCTTTTGAAATACATGAAGACAGTTTTAAATGGATTTCCTCTTTTTCAATTTGATCGTACTTTTTCGCCTTTGCCGCCAGCAATTGCAGCTTCCGGTGAATAGCCCGTCCGCAGC
>CAIMFA010000202.1 GCA_903840185.1 uncultured Lentisphaeria bacterium
GTTGATGTATTCTTCGGCAGAATGCTGTATGACGCCCGTACCAGACTTAATATCAGCATCGCTCAGGCGGCCCAGGAAACAAAAATTCAGAAGGAATATATCGAAGCGCTTGAATCTGAAGATTTTAACCGGCTGCCGCCGATGGTTTACGTCTGCGCTTATGTCAGAAAACTCGGCGCGATGTACAAGATTGACCCGGCCAGAGTGGAAGAGGTCGTCGAAGCTTTGAAGAAGAATCTTGAAGTTTCGCTGTCGGAGGAGATCATCGCCAATCTGGATATTGACCGGGAGCACAGCCCGGAAAGCGAACATAAAGCCCGCAGTCTGTTCTGGATGGCGGCAGCGGCGGTCTTAGTATTCATCGGCCTGGTTTCGATTGCGGTTCTGATGCTGATGGCTCCGGGCAGCGAAAGCAGGAAGCAGGCGGCAGTGCCCGTCCAGCAGACAGAAACCGTAAACGCGGCTCCGGCCGCAGCCGCAGCCCCTGCCCCGGCGGCGGTCTTCGACCCGGCACGGCTGGAAAGTTTGAAGGCGCGGCAGACCGTTCCCATGTCTGAACTCAGTCCAAGACATTGAGATTAAATACTTTATGCATCAAGTGACATTGCCGCGGGGACGGTTCTGACTGATTTTTCGTTTCAAAACTGGAAAAAAACAAAAAACTGTCTATATTAGTGGGCTATGAAAATATTATTAATAAACGGACCTAATTTGCAGCTGCTCGGCTTGAGAGAGCCGGACATATACGGCATCACCACTTTAAATGCGCTGAACAAGCATTTGAAGTCTGTCGCCGTTTCGCTTAAAGCGGAGCTTGTCTGCTGTCAAAGCAATCACGAAGGCGAGATCGTTGACCGCATAGCCGCGGCGCTGACTGACGGGACTGACGGCATTGTCATCAATCCCGCCGCCTACACTCATACCAGCATAGCAATTCATGATGCGCTGCTGGCAGTAAAAATCCCCTCAATTGAAGTGCACATCAGCAACATTTGCGCCAGAGACAACTTCAGGCATATTTCCATGACCGCACCGGCGTGTGTCGGCATGATTGCCGGACTCGGTGTTGACGGCTACGAATGGGCGCTGAAAGCGCTGATTAAATATTTGACCGATAATAAAACTGAAAAAAGTAACAAGAGGATAAAGAAGTCATGAAGATTGAAGAAATCAAAGTCATAGTCAAATTAATGGCTGAAAACGACCTTACCGAATTCAAGATTGAAGCGGAAGAATATAATCTCTGCATCAAGCGCGGCCAGGAACATAATATTATCGCGACTACCTCGGTTGCGGCCCCCGCCGCAGCACCGGCCGCCGCAGCTCCCGTTGCAGCTCCGGCTGCTCCCGCCGCTCCCGCGGCGCCGGAAGTCAAAGCCGTCCAGAAAACCATCGATTCTCCGATCGTCGGAACGTTCTACCGTTCTCCGTCGCCGGAAGCTAAATCTTTCGTCAATATCGGCGACAGGGTTTCTCCGGAAACCGTCGTCTGTATCATCGAAGCCATGAAAGTGATGAATGAAGTCAAAGCCGAAAAAAGCGGCGTGATCAAAGAGATCCTGATCGAGAATGCCAGCCCGGTCGAATACGGGCAGCCGCTGTTTGTGATTGAATAATAAAATTTTATCCGGGGAAAACCTATGTTTGATAAGATCCTGATTGCAAACCGCGGGGAGATTGCCCTGCGTATAATTCGGGCGTGCCGGGAAATGGGCATCAAGTCTGTTTTGGTCTATTCCCAGGCAGACGCGGACAGCCTGCCGGTGAGACTGGCTGACGAAGCCGTCTGCATAGGACCTGCCGCCGCCAGTTCCAGCTATCTGCTGATTGACCGTTTGATCAGCGTGGCTGAAATCTGTGACGTGGACGCCATTCATCCCGGATACGGATTTCTGGCTGAAAACGCACATTTCGCGGAAGTCTGCAACGACTGCAAAATAACCTTTATCGGCCCCACTCCCGCTCAAATGCGGGCAATGGGCGACAAAAACGTTGCCCGGGCAACCATGATCAAGGCCGGCGTTCCGGTCACCCCCGGCAGCGACGGCCTGATTGAAACAGAACAGGACGCAGTCAAGTTCGCCAGAAAGCTGAAATATCCCGTCATCATCAAGGCATCGGCGGGCGGCGGCGGACGCGGCATGCGTATCGCCCACAATGACGCCAGCCTGATCCAGGGCTTCCACGCCGCGAAAACCGAAGCGGAAAACGCGTTCGGCAACGGCGACCTTTATATGGAAAAATATCTGGTCAATCCGAAACATATTGAATTCCAGATCATCGCCGACTCCCATGGCAACGTGGTCCATCTGGGCGAACGCGATTGCAGTATCCAGCGCCGTCAGCAGAAACTGATCGAAGAATCCCCCTCCCCTTCGCTGTCACCGAAACTCCGGGACCGCATGGGCAAGGCCGCGGTGAAAGCCGCCAAAGCAGTAAATTATACCAATGCCGGAACCATCGAGTTCCTGCTGAATTCCGAAGGCGAATTCTATTTCATGGAAATGAACACCCGTATCCAGGTGGAACACCCGGTTACGGAGGAAATCACCGGATTCGACCTGATTAAAGAACAGATCCGCGTCGCCGCCGGCGAGAAACTTTCATTTGCCCAGAAAGACGTTCAGATTCACGGACATGTGATTGAATGCCGTATCAATGCTGAAGATCCGTATAAAAACTTCACGCCGAGCCCCGGCCTGGTAAGTCTGTTTATTCCGTCCGGCAGCATCGGCGTCCGCGTGGATTCCCATGTCTACAGCGGTTACAGGATTCCGCCGAACTACGACAGCATGATCGCCAAGCTCATCATCAAAGGCAAAGACCGTGCGGATTGTCTGTCGAGATGCAAACGGGCGCTTGAAGAATTCATTATTGAAGGCGTCAAGACCACCATCCCGCTGACCCTGGCGGTTGTCAATAATAAAGACTTCGCCGCAGGCAAATACGATACCGGATTCCTCGAAAGAACGATCAAGGAAGGGTTACTGTCTTCCAATCATTAATACCGTTGACTGGTTTTAACTAAGGAGAAGAGGCCATGAAAGACTTGAAAATTAAAAAAGTCAGCTCCGCACCACAATCATGCAGCGCGCCAAACTGCGCCGGCAAAGAGAGCGAACTCGGGGTTATCAAGATTCATGAGAATGTGATTTCTTCAATCGTTCGCAAAGCCGCCCTGTCGGTTGACGGCATATCCAGGCTCGCGGGCAGTTCATTTGTTGATAATATCGCCGAAATCGTCGGCAGCCGCAAAATCAGCGACCGCGCCATCTCCATTAAACTGGATGAAGACAAGGTTGAAATTGAAGTAAAACTCAATATGAAGTTCGGCTATAAAGTCCCTGAAGTCGCTTCAGAAGTTCAAACCGCGATCATCGAGCAGGTGGAAAACACCACCGGCATGAATGTCGTCTGCGTCAACGTCGTTGTTCAGGAAATTGAAGAAGTTGCCGAACACGCCGAAAACGAAGAAGAAGAAGAAAATAAA
>CAIMFA010000203.1 GCA_903840185.1 uncultured Lentisphaeria bacterium
CGCGAAGATGTCAAGTTTATTTCTTTACGGCTCCTTAGCTATAATCATTTCAGAAGGGCGTTTCCCCGTATGGCTTTTGAAAAAACGGCTGAAATAATGCACTGAACTGAAACCGAGATATTCAGATATCTGGGAAATGTTCATATCTGAATAGGTCAGTAATTGAGAGGCTTTTTTAATTTTTAGCTCATTGATATACTGCACCGGCGACATGCCTAAAGCGCAGCGGAACAGTTCCGACAACCGGCTCGTGCCAAGATTGCAATGTCTCGATAGCTGTTCCAGCGATATCGGTTCCCGGTAATCGCGGTTAATCAGTTCCAGCGCCTTGTTCAACGCCGGATGCTGACCTTCCCGGTGCAGCGGCGCATAAATCTGATTCGCCTGGCGGCAGATCATGCCGCAGAAAGCATACAGCAGGCCATGCATAATGTTGGCGCTGCAGCAGTCGTGATGCCGGATCAGGTCGCGGAAGTTTTTAAGATAAAAGGCATACATCTCCGGCTCAAGATCAAAATGCCAGATGATGTCCGGCCACTTTTTAACGTTGAAAATGCTGCCCAGGTCGGAATCGGCTTCAGTGAAGCCGTCGCAGAAAAACATGAAATTCTCACAGACGTTACCGGCTTCGGAATGCCAGCGGTGCCGGATGCCGGGACTGAGCACAAACACGCTTCCGGCGCGCTGTGCAATGAAACGCTTTTCGCCTTCCAGCTCAAAATGCAGTACGCCGGATATTCCGATAATCACCTGAAAGCCGTTATGGACAGTATAAGTACGGTCTTCGGAGTATCCCGTAAATGTGGTGAAGCGCGCAAAATGAAACGGCGGCATCATCAGTTCCGAAAAAATTTCCTTGTCAATTCGCGCCGTTTCCAAAGTTTCCGCCCTCCAGTCAGTGTTACCATGGAAGTAATCTAACACTGGCTTCAGACCGAATCAAATCTTGTAGCACATCATGTACAGCAATCCTGCAAGGACGAAATTCGCGACCAAGCCTGCAATGCCGAATACAACAGCCCCGCTTTACAGATTCAGTATGATACCACAGACCGCCTGACCGCTGAAAAACAGTTTTTATTCCAGGTTGGTGCCGACGTCGCCGCCAGTTTGAGTATAACCGCTGCTCCTGAACTGCAAATATTTCTGCATGTTTTCCTGCTCAACTGCCGCCGTATTCATGGTGAACTCCGCGCTCTTTTCGTCCTTGAGCACCGTAGTTGCCTGTCCGCTGGCATTTGCTTCCGGAAAGATCAAATCTTCCGGTTTGACTTTGATATTTGTCTTAACACCGGCATTTCCGTATTTGGGATCGTTCAATAAATTAATCCCCGTTTCAATCAGGCGTTGACGCAATTTTTTAACATCCAGTTTTCGCGGCGTAACCCCGTCCTTCAGCGACAGCGCCGCCGCAGTACCGGCCGCCTGTCCCATATTAAGACACTCCAGAACCAGCCGGTTGCCGCTTTGAGCCATGAAATCCGATGAAAAATTCCGTCCCGCCACCAGCAGGTTATCAATATTCAGGGTTACCAGCGCCCGATACGGAATCTCCCGCCAGTTGCCGGGGTTTACATAAACTTTTTCATCTTCACCTTTCGCATTTTTACGAACGATGTGTTTAATATGGCCGACATCAACTGGATGATGAGCGTCGAAAGCATGCATGCCGCGCATTATCGCATCTTCAAAACGAGCGCCGTTGATCAGGTCATCGCCGGTCAGCTTATATTCGCACATGATCCGCCGGGAATCACGAACCCCGAGCATCGGGGCTGTATCAATCAGCCAGGCATTCTTGAAACCCGGAATGTGCTTCCGGCAAAATTCCATCGTCCACTGGCACTGCTGCCGCTGTTCAATCAACTGCCGTGTCAAATCTTCGCCGTCGAGGCAGCGGCATTTGCGGCTGTGAGCGTAACAGATGAACAATTCGTGGTGCTTCGGATCGCGTCCGGGTATTTTCACCAGCCAGTTTATCCGCTTGTCAATCATATACGGATATTCCCCGCGTTCAACCGCAGCTTTGATTTGTTCCAGCCAGTGGACAGCCATATCCGGGACCTTGCCGTATTCTTCCATGTCAACATTGCCGATGTGCATCACCAGCGAAGTCGCCTGGTTGTAACCTTCAAGTTCAGGGCATCCTAATTCATACGGAACACCCGCATAAGCAGCCACATCGCCATCGCCGGATGCGTCGATTACCCGTTTGGCCATAATCGCCTGCAGGCCGCCTTTATTGTGAATGACCACTCCGGTAATCACTTTGTTCTCAACCAGCGAATCAACCACTGTCGTGTTATATAGTATGCCGACTTTATCCTTGAGCAGCATCTGCTCCATAACAACTTTGGTTTTTTCGACATCGACAAAACGCCCGTTTGCTCCGTCAATTTGCTGCAGAATATGGAACAGCTCGTAACCAACGCCTTCAATATAGCTGAATGTCAATGCCACATATCCCATTGTGACCAGCCCCCCGAGCGCCGACTGCTGTTCCACCAGTAACGTATTTGCGCCATTTCTGGCGGCGCAGATTGCCGCGCCGAATCCGGCGTAACCGCCGCCAACGACCAATACATCCACTTCCTTGACCACGGGAATTGCCCGTGCTTTAAAATCCACTGTTGCTTTCATGATATTTTTCCTTTATATATTTGGTTTACCAGTAGTAAAACATAGACCACGCCTGATTCGATTCTGGCGGGTTTCACAGCTATTTTAATTTTTTATTCAGGTTGCAGCTCAATAGCGTCAATATCCGTGAGGATCAGCGGATAGTCTGTAAGCGGCAGCCCCCGGATTACCACTGAATCCGACTCAAGCATTTCAAAATCAGTGGCACGATAAACGCTGCCGCTGATAACATCAATCAGCACCGGAGTTTTTATCGGCCGTTCTGTCTGCTGAACAACTTGCAGCCCGAAATCATTCAGGCCGCCCCAGCAGCGCTGTAGGTCTTCCGCAAAATAGTAGGAATAAACCGGGTAGCCGCGCCGGACAAAAGTTCCGGCAATAATGGACAGCGGCGGCAGTGCGCCGACCTGGCGGAAGTTGAATTTGTCCATGACGTAGCAGGCAAGATCGTCAGCCTTGCACTCGCTGTCGAAAATCGCCGCCAGATTCTTATAGGCATAGTAAGACTTTTTCGGGGTATAACTGAGTCCGTGAAGAAGCCCCAGCATATTCGGAGGACGCTCCTGCCCGTTGGCCTGGCGGTACGGTTTTTCCATCAGGTCAGTCATATGGTAATAAGAGATCAGCTCCATCTTCATCATGGAGTCCAGAACGATGCGGCGCGCGACATAGTGCGCCTGAGTCTCCTCGGTGGCATTGTAGAAACCATTCCAGGAGCCGTGATGGCCGAACGCTTGCGCCGAATAGCCGCATTCGCCCTGCCAGAGCTTCACATGCGGGGCATATTCGCTCAACAAGCGCCGCAATGCGGCGACAGATGAAAAATATTGTTTCTCCGGAATCACACCGTAGGGATGGATGGAGAAGATATCAATATGGCTGCCCATGCCGGCTAGCAATGCCTGCCGGATAAAGGCGCAGTCAATCATCTTCTCCGGTCCGGAACAGGCAATTATTTTTGCCTCGGGATCCAGGCTGCGGATTACAGGAGAAGTGACTTCAATCAGTCCTGCATAGTTTGCGCCGGATGCCTGCAAAGGACGCCAGAAGCAGTCGAGATTGGGCTCATTCCAGATTTCCCAGTGCTTCACGCGGCTGGAAAAATGTTTCACCAGCGCGGCAACATAATTGCGCCAGGCATCCACGCATTCAGGCCCGTAGGCTGTAGGCACATGTCCGACCGCCGTTTCGTGCGGGGCGTCTTTCATATATAATATGTTGCCGTAACCAAGATTGAACCAGGGCTGGACGCCCCGTCGCAACAGATTGTCGACTACGTCGTCAAGCCAGGCGAAATCGTAGACCCCTTTGCTTTTTTCGCATCTGCACCATCCGGTCTGGCAGCGCGCCCATTTTACGCCGAGTTCCGCCAGCAGATCGTAGCATTTCTCAGGGTTGAACAGTTCCCGGTCAAGGGTTTCGAAGCCGACGCTTAACGGCGAAGCTTTGACCTCACGAGCATGGCGTGTTTTCAGCCGGCCGGCAAAAGACAGTTTCAAGAAGGGATCATCAAAAATATTCATCTATTTCACCTTTCATTGCCACATTTAACATATGATAGTTTACACAATCTTACGGGTTGTAAAAAACACTTATTTTCATTTATCCGCAATCTCAAAAAACGGTGTGGGTCCTTTGGTAAGCGTGGCGGTGTCGATGCACAGCGTAAGCTCATCGCCGGCAACTTTCGGGGTGATTTTTTCCCGCCGCGTGCCGTCAAAATTCAACGCCCAGACATTCATTGCCGCCGCGTTCTTATTTTTCAGTGCGATTGAAAATACCCCGCATTGCATAAGAACCGGCAGCAGCATTGCCGCCAGAATCGCGATTATGGCTATCACAATGAGTAGTTCGATGAGTGTGAAAATTCTTTTTTCTGATGCTTCATTTTTTTGTTCCTTATATAAGAATTATTGACGTTGTTGACGTTATACGATAATATATTTCAAAAACCGGCATTGTCTTTGAACAAAATAACGGAAAAATTGCACAATCTTACGCTTTTTCATCCGTCATTACTACCGCTGCGTTTTGCGCCCGGCAGAAGAGAAACAGATTAACATGACTGCCTTGTTTTTTCCAATCTTTCCGGCGTTGAATGCTTAATGTTGACATTGTCTCCCGGTTTATATGATCTTGTCGTTTTCGAGACACTTTAATTCCATTTCCATCCCTCTTGCTGTATGAGCACGTACTGTCTCCTCGATTTTTTCCACGGGGACGGACGTTAACAGCTTAAGATAGTTCTGGTGGTGGGCACGAAACGAGGCGGTAGGTTGTTGCTTAAGTTATTTGAGCGGGGTCTGACCCCATCTTTTTTATATTTTTGTGCATAATTAATCATTTTTTTGTTATATAAATAGCCTTTAAATCAATTTTTTCCTGTCATAA
>CAIMFA010000204.1 GCA_903840185.1 uncultured Lentisphaeria bacterium
CCGGCGGAATCAGAAGCAAAACTTGCTGGAATGCTGAGCCGATTAAGGCAGGAGGTATCTGAAAAAAGAGATGCTCCAGCAAAAATTCTGCCAAAAAACCCGGCGGCTGCTGAGTCCAAGCCTGCAACCGAAACGCCTGCTTTATCCAAAGCGGTAAAGTCTAAATCTCAGGACCAGACAGCTGAAAAAGACCAGGAGTCCGCCGCCGGGGAAGAAACTGCAATCGCATCAATAAAGTATGTTCTTGAAATGCCTAAGCGCAATTTCTTTTTTGCGAGTTTCTCGCTGGTAATTGACCGGCTGATGCAAACCAAATTACTGCACAGAATGCCGCGTAAACTCGTAATTTTTCTGCTCTTCTTTACAGCATTCCTTGCTGTTCTCACGACTTACTGCGGGATAAAATTATGTGAGATCAGCGCTAAAAACGAGCTGAAAATTAACGTCATGTGCGCAAACTGCAGCCTTTGCGAGACAAGACCAATCAAAAATATTTTTACGGATAAATGCTCAAAATGCAAAGGCCCGCTGGGATTTCAATGGAAATGCAACGCGTGCAACAAGATTTTCACCCGTATTGAGATAATATCAGAAGATAATCCTATTCAGTATGACAAAATTAATACTATCACTCCGCCTGTCTGTCCATTCTGCAGTTCCACCGCCGTAAAATATAATTCCGAGACGGCTGTCGGCCAGAAGCCATAATCTTCAATTACTTTATGCTTAGCGTGGAGTATGGAAAATGGCTCTACGAATTGCACCGACATGAAAGTTTGATTAAAGAGACAAGTACGGGACCGGATAAGCTCTTTTACTGATATCCGAAAGTGGCATTCTCTCTTGATACATAATAAACTTTTGAAGAACGGCAGTATGGACATAACTGCGGTTTCAACAGTGCTATTTTTTCCAGCTTGCTCAATTTGGGATCACAGACTATTGTTTTTTCCGTATCTAATTTCGGGAAATATTTGCCGCAATCATCGCATTGCCAGGCATAACCGATTTTGCTTTTGCATTTGGAGCAGACTCCGTTTTCGGGGATAATAAGATTCATGATTTCACGGTGGCCGCATTGAGTGCACATGGTATGAAGCTGATTTACCGGCGGATCACTCGGCGGATCGAAAATATAGGTTGAAAGACAAAGCAATCCTGTCAAAAGCAGCAGGATTATGATGTAAGCAAAGATTCTTTTCGGAATCCAGCGGAAGACCCCGAATTGTGTGAGCCGGTCAATTATTAGCGACCACCATGAAAAAAGGATATTGTTCTGAAGCAGTTTCATAATATTTTTACCTTGATGTTAAAGATTTGTTTATTTCAGCGGTAGTATGAATTTTCTCTTTCCAGTTAATCTTTAGAAAAAACATTGTTTTGTTAATAATTATGCTCCTGGCCCATCATATAATGTCCGCGTATTTCGCTGTCTTGAAGAGCCCGTTTGAATACGAGGAATTCATCCATTCTACCATTGAAGAAGCAGCCTAAAGATCCGTCTCCGCTGTTTTGCCCCGCCCAGAAACGCATTGCACCTAAAATCAATTTGGCGTTGCAGAGTGTGCCCGTGGCATCGGCGTTGTTCGTGGCGCGTGATCCATTCAAGAGATAACCATTCCAGAATACATCAACCACATGGTTGTTGACGCTGTTTGGGGGCGACGAGGCGGAGCTCTTTGCCGCCTTGTTCCTCAATGCAATCATAAACCAGTGATTAGTATCTATTTGTACGCTGGGCGACAGGGTGCCTTTTGAGTTGCGATACATATTATCGTAGCCGACACAGGTGCGGCAGACATCCACTTCGAAGAGTGCGCTGTACGCCGGTGTCGTCTGGGTTGCCGGGTAAGATGTACTGTCATAATAGAGATCGTACTGGGCGTAATTGGCCGCATAGGATTTACTGAACGGTGTTGCCCATTGGTTTAATAGATCAAACTTCAACCAGACGATGATGGTATAATCATCTTGTTCGCCGAAATTAATGGCGTCAATATTGGCAATTTCCACAATCGTGGTTCCGTCGAAGTGCAACGCCCTTTTGCCTTTCCACCAGCGTCCGGTTACCCAGTCGCCATTTTTGACGAGAAAGTTGCTGCCCTTGACTGTACCATAGTAGTCTTTGGCCATGAATTTAACGTTTTCATTGCCGGCCGCTGAATTTGTAAGGGTGGATCCCTTGCCTTCCTGGAAGTTGAAATTGATTACGCAAGCCGGGTCGGAGCTGCATTGTTTATTGAAACCCAGCCAGCGGGCAAAGCGGGCCTTTTCCCGTGATTCCCGGAAAGCAGGCATAACCATGCTTATGATGATGATAATGAGGCTTATTACGAACAGTATTTCAACAATAGTGTAATTCCTTCTTCGAATTTGCATGGCGAACAATCCTTATGAAATTTCAGATTTAAACCAACATACCCTCTACA
>CAIMFA010000205.1 GCA_903840185.1 uncultured Lentisphaeria bacterium
CCGCCGAATGCCATCACCGTGCCGAGAATCAACGCAGTCCACGCCGCCTCGGTCGTCCCGCGTTTCCAGTACAGTCCACCGATGATCACTGCACCGGCGCCGCCAAGGTAAATTGCGCCGGTCAACGCGAAAAACATTAAAATGAAATCTTTCAGCGGAAACAGCAGGCTGAAGACGAATCCGAACAGCGCCACGCCGAAAATCGATACCCGCAGCCAGAGCAGATGGCGTTTGGGTTCCAGGGGTTTGTTGCGGATCGGCATTAATACGTCCTGCACGAAAATCGTTCCCCAGGAATGCAGATAGCTGTTGTCGCAACTGATGGCGCAAGCCACAATGACTGCGGCAAACAGTCCCATCATCCCCACCGGCAGCACATTGGCCAGAAACAGCGGGACAGTCATCTGTTTTTGTATCTGCGGGTCGGCAATCAGCGCGATTTGCGCATGAATCGGTGCCGCCATTTCGGCAAATTTCGGCAGGTGCAGCACGGCATAAGCGGCGAGCGGAATCAGCAGCATGCACAAGCCGGACGCAATACCGCGCCACGAACCGATAATCCCGGCCATCTGCGCTTCATGCGGGGTTTTGGCTGCGGCATTGAAGCCGGAATTGCCCTGCCAAGACCTGGCGTTGTAAATCATGCCGAAAACTCCGATCAGGAAGTACCAGATGCTGAAGTCATGCACTTCACCGGTTTTAAACGGATTAAGCATCGACTGGCCTGCCGGCGCGACCAACAAACCGGCAATGATGTCATTCCATTCAAACTTGAACATCAGAAAGCACATGAGAATCAGGAAAATCAGCATCAGCAGAATACCCTGATAAAAGTCGGTTATCATGATGCTGATCTGTCCGCCGGAACAGGCAATGAACAGCGCAATGCTCAGATACGCCGCCATAACCAGCGGCAGAGTCGGCATTTCAAATTGACCGAGATGAAAATGCTCAGGGAAACCGAAGAAATAGATAATAACGCGAGCGGTAATCAGCGGAAAAATACCATAATTGAACACTCCAGACACCCAGCATAGAAATCCGGAGAAGTACCGGAACTGCCGGCTGTAACGCATCTCAAAGAACTGCGCCAGCGTCAATGCGCGGGTCTGCCGGAAACGGTAGATAATAAAGCCGGAGATGCCGAGAATCAGTCCGATCGGCATCCCGATCATTCCCCACCACTGAGTCGGCAATCCGGAGTTGTAGACCATCTCCCAGACCGCGATGATCGAGATCGCGCCGCCGAAGCCGCTGGATACCGTCAGCATATATCTGCCGGCTAAACGGTTCGCCGCCAGAAAGTCCGCCACGCTTTTCATATATTTCCTGGCATATAAGGTAACGAGTAAAAGAGAGCCCAGCAGAAAGACAATTATCGACCAGTCAATCCAGTGCATCTTCATTGATAAGTATTCCATTGCGTTAATTTGGTTATTTTAATGTTATAATTTCAGTCATGATGCCATGTAATTTTCAATATTGAATTTGTTAATTCCTTCAAAAATGATACCCGCTATTTCTCCTGCGCATTCATCTTACCAACTGTCCACGCCTCATCCTTAAAATCTGATTAGTGTAAAGTTGTCTGTTTAACTTAATTCCGACAACCCAGCGATATATTGCGCAACACTTACAGACAGTCCGAAGAAACATTTCGGATATCCATACGGCTCACCGATTAATTATTCATAATTCGATGGTTCAATACTTTCCGTGCTTATGTGCCGTTGCATACATTGCGATGACATTTTCCAGCAACGAATTGTCTTGCAGGCTGTGTGTTGGCGCAAAACAGAATCCCCCGCCCGGCATCATGATATCCAGAGTCCGTTGACAGTATTTCACAGTTTCTTCAGATGTTCCAAATGCGACAGGTCCGCATGTGCTTATGCATCCGTGATATGCCAGCCTGTTTCCGAAAGTGTTCTTGAGATATTCCGGAGACATGTTTTTTGCTTCTGGCTGGAGCGTATCTACTGCTGTCAATCCCATTTCGATATATTCTTCATACGACCAGCTGCTGGAACCACATGTGTGGAGCATCACCGGAAGATTGTAAGCTTTTGCAAGATCGAAAAAAGGCTTTTGGCGCGGCTTTATGTGCTTGCGGAATGTCTCCATGCTTATTAGCGGTCCGTTCTGGGTGCCAAGATCCTCTCCTATCCACATGAAATCTATTCCTCCTTTTGCCACTTCTATCTCACGATGTACTACCTCAAGCTGGATTGCGAGCATCCTGTCGATGAGCAGAAGTCCTGCCGGCTCATCGAGTGCAAGATCGACGAATACTTGTTCCATGCCGCGGAGAAAACCTGCTGTATTCATGATGCATCCAAGTCCGGCATGACCAACAAATACGGCATATTCCCTGTGGGTTTCACACTCTGAATGGATTTTTGAATAGTCAAAGTCGTCAGGGGACGGCATCGGCCATTTAGCAACAGTCTCTTCATCGGCTTCTGTCAAAGGGAAGTCACAGAAATCCCAGTACCCGCCACTTTCATGTTCTATGTATTTTGTCACCCATCCCCATTGAGGATCGACATCTCTTTCTGCCCTTTCTGCATGCAATCTTTTACCCTCATATTTTGCGTAGACTCCTCTAAAATCTACTCCAAGGGCTTTTTTCAGCCCTTCTCCATCATCGGCTTTCAGTCCGAAGTAAGCTTTTAATTGCTGATCTATGCGAGGATTAGCGTAATAATCAACAGGAACTCTGTCTGTTTTTTCATGTTTGAAAGTTCTGACTACCCTTTCTTTAGAACTAAGTTTATCACCATATGCAAGAGTTTTCATAGTATCTCCTTGTCTTTAAATTTTTCTTGTTTTGTAAATATTATTAATAATTCGCGTTTCAATATCAAGTTTCCTTATCATGGCTACTTTATATATTTCATTTTTCGATAGTATGCATGACCTTTTTGAATTTTCAGTTAACTTGCGGTATAATTACTATTTTGCTTTAATGTAAATCTGACTTTGCAATGCATCAGCGGGATTCTTTGGATACGAAATTCTTTGGATTGAGCAGTCAAATTGATGAATTCGCGTTTTCCCTCTTACGGCGAATGCAAATGATTTTAAAACCCCTTTGCCATCCAGCGCTTTTTTCGCTCCCGGGACATTGCAGGATGCGGCAGCAAGTGTTTTCATTTTTATTATTACAGATGGAGCAACCATAGCAAGGTTTCTAAGTTCATGCGGATCATCTTCAATGTCAAACAACTGCTCGAAGCCGCCATTGGCCATATATATGTATTTCCATCTTTTGTCTCTCAGCATTATCTTGAATTGAGACGAACCGGGAGTGCCATGCATTCCTGTAATATATTCTCTTCCCTGAAGTCTTCCCTCTATAACGCCAAGAAGGTTTATACCATCGCGCATTTCGCTTGCGCCGCCGGCGCTAGTGGCTATACCGAAAAGATCGGCGAGACTTATGAGATTGTCTCTTGTCTGTCCTGCGGGAATTCTGGCAGGCCAGCTCAACAAGAAAGGTATTCTGCATGAAGCTTCAAAAAAACTTTCTTTTTGCCATGCGTGATGATCTCCCATATGGTCGCCATGATCGCTGAAGAAACAAATTAACGTGTTGTCTGAATTTTCACTTGCTTCTACAGCATCAAGAATTTTGCCGATACATGCGTCTATATATGAAATTTCGCCGTAATAGCGGGCTTTCAAAATTCTGGCTTGCGAATTATTTATTTCCTCTGCCCAGACAAGGTGGTTCATATATGGAATCTGCTCGTCCATATGATCTGTTTTAATGTCTCCATTTACAGGATTTGGCATTTTATCCGGATTGTACATTCTGTTGTAAGGGATCGGCGGCGCAAACGGCGGATGAGGTCCCAAGAATGACACAAAACCGAAATAAGGTCTTTCATCTTAAATATTTATCTGTTTTACGGCCTCGCATGCAGCCCTTGCCTCGACGGTCAATTCAGC
>CAIMFA010000206.1 GCA_903840185.1 uncultured Lentisphaeria bacterium
TGAGAAAAAGTCCGCCAATTATGAGGCGCTGCTTCATTTGACAGCATCCATGATAATATATAGAAAACTAGGAGTTATTTACGGATAAGCTCTTAATCTTCATATTCTGTCCTTATTTATGTTTTACGATAAAAAATTATCCGAGCAGCAGCGCATCTGGTATTCAGTGGTTTGCTCTCGCCACTTTCTTTTCATAGGAATTTAAATTCCCATTTCACCGAAAGTTTTTTGATTCTATTTAAATTCTTTAGCTGGATATGCTGAATATTTGCCGCTGCCGGCGGCATATAGGTCCAGACTACTTCTGTATTACAAATTTCGCAGGAGACGGGGGCGCTGCTTTGGATTTTTACTTCCAGAATCGACGGCTGTTCATCATCTGAAAAATAAAAATGAAGATTATCGCATTTCACAATATTTTTCGAGGTATGGCAGAATAACTCATAATCATGCAATTGAGAACTGTCGATATCATCATAAATTTCCATTTTTTCGAATGAACCCTGATTAGAATCTAAAAGACGTTCGTAAATAATCATCGTCCTGATATATCTTAGTTCAAAATTGGCTGGATAGACCGGGCTAAGGTCCAATTCGGCAATATGCCTGGCCTTTTTAAAATTATTCTCGACGTAATAATCAGTTTCCACTCGTTTAAAAATCGCAATTCTCGCTTCGTTGACTTTGGGGTAAAGCCAGCTGCCTTCGCCGATTTGTCCGAGTTGATCAACTTTTAAAGTATTGCCGATTTCGGTGGATGGAATATATGACCCTATTACTGGTGAGACATAATTGCTGCCATTTTTAATAATAAAAAAATGTCCTTGAAAAGGATTGCTATAATGAAAGTTTGGCCGGCAGTTTGCCTCATTATTTTTGTTCAATGGCAGTCGCGGCAGCCGGTTTTCAATTCCTATAATAATATTTTCTTCATCGGGCTTGATTATTGACTGCCAGTTTTCACGGTAATACAGAAATTCAAATTCTGGCGAGTGCTGTACTCGCGGCAGCAATGCCGGACTCTCGGTTTTTATTTGCGGATCGCGAAAAATTAATTCCATCACCTTTCTAAAACCCTGGGTTTTTAACCAGCCGGCAATTGGACTGTTGGCAAGGCGCTCGGCGAGCCATTGCGCATGTCCGTTACCAGTAAGCCTGGCTACACCGTAAAAAGCCTGGGCGTCACACCCGTAAATGCCGTCAATTTTTTGTTCCAATTTATTGCTAACGCACATCATCAGTCGAGTGGTAGTATATGGCTCGGCCTTGGCCAGTACCGGAAAGCGTCGCGGATAATATTTCTGACATAACAATTCATATGCGAGCAAAGGCAGTCGCAATTGAGGAGAACCGGCCGACCATAACGTTCCGTACCCCTGAGGGGCGCCTGTCTCATAGATAATTCTTCCCCATTTTATCCAAAACTCCGCCTGTGGATATTTATCCCCCAAGATGAATCCGGCAAGCTGAAGCGGAAAGATCCCGCCGGTGTGATGATCGCTGCTGTACTGACTCCCCCACTCTGCCATTTGAATTGAAGAATGTTTAAAGAGTATTTCAGCCTGATGCAATATTCGCTCTTCGAGTTGCTGTTTGAACGGTTGCTGGATTTGATGATAACACCAGTCATAGAAATAGATTACCGCCAAAGTAGGGGTTATGCCTTGAGACAAATCATTGTCACAGCCAAAATGCGACCATGGTTCACCGGTAATCCTGCCTTCAAAAAAACCATCCCCCCAATGCGGTCTGGAGATGATAAATTCCACATGCTTCCGGGCAATTTCAAAGTATTCTATTTTTTGGGTTAAAGCATAGCCGAACGCGTAATTTGCTGCGCGGTCAAAAACATCCCAATGCTCCAGGCCGTCGAGGTTTTTCAGCGCCATTGCTTCCGGCTGCTCAAACTTTTTTGCGTCCAGAAGATTCAAGAAAATATCCAGCAGTTCCGGGCTGTCAGTTCGAAGGGTTTGAGCGAATTTTCCGGCGTCGCCATCCATATAAAGCCGGGGATGGGGCAATGTCGGAGCCGGCAGCGACAAGGCTTTCGCCCGCTGGTAGCGCTGATCCAGGTCAACTGTGATTTCGCTGACTTCCGGAGCACCAAAATCATCCGGAAAAATTAACTCTATTTCGGTATTTTCAGATTCGACTGGCACGCCGCCTTCGGCGTGGAACCGGAATTTTCGTTGACCCCAGCCATCGTCATAATTAACTTTTTTAGTTTTCAAAAAAGGATATTCGCCGGGCAATTCCGGATCATTTAAAAATTCGCACAGATGAGGAGCTTCAAACCACATTGAATAATAAAAAATTTTATTGATAAATATATCAATTCTGGGTGGCAGGTATTTCTGGCTGTTGCCAAAATCCAAATTAACCGGACCAATAAGATATTCTTTCTTTCGCCACTGGTTGGACGGCAAAGTGAAAAACATTTTATTCAGGTCATAGTCGCCCAGAAAAGCATTGAGCTTAAAATAATAAGACAAGCCGGATTTTAAGTTCTTTATCTTAAAGTGCTTGGCGGATATTTTTTCAAAATCTATCAGATAATCACTGTGAAATTTCATTAGTGGATATACCTTTTATTCTTGGCAAAGTTTAATTAAATCGCCCACATCGGCCGTTGCCAGACATTCCACGGTATCTGCTGCGCCATAGTATATCTTTACTTCTCCGTCTGGTTCGAGGATCATGCCACCAGGGAAAATAACGTTATTACGGAATCCGCCTGAAATTTCATAATCTGCTTCAGGTGCCAGCAGCGGCAATTTGCTCAGTCCTTTTATTTTGTATGGGTTTTCCAGATCAAGTAGCATTATGCCTGCGGAATATCGTTTCTGCCACTTGTTTTCCCAGCCATTTTTACCTCTGCCACGCTCAATGTCCACCGCATGAAAAAGCGTCAGCCAGCCGGAAGATGTTTTCACCGGAGGAGCTCCTGGACCGACTTTATCATTACTGAACGGCACATCTTCGACCGATAATAGTAATTGTGAATTTCCCCAATATACGCAATCAGGCGAATCGGAAATCCACATATCAAACCTGTCCACTCCACCACGGCTATAAACCGGAAAAGGCCGTTCCAGCCGTACAAATTTATCGTTGAAAAGTTGCGGAAACAGCGCCATGTTGCGATTATCCGGCGCCGATAGCGAGAGAACTTCAAACGTCTCAAAATTATCCGTAACGGCAATGCCACCGCGCAACCCGTGCTTAGTATCCGCGGCAAAACAGAGATACACCTGGCCATTCAGGACTGTAAGACGAGGGTCATAGACTCTAATTATCTCGTTATCGAGCATTTCGCCCAGAATATTTTTATTTGGATCAACCGACCAATGGATGCCGTCAGCGCTGAAGGCCAATCCTAATTTTGTCTTAAAAGTTTTTCCTCTGGGTTCTTTCTGAAAATCAGCTTCAATGGCGTCGTAATCGTTACGAAACACCATGACATAACTTCCGTTAAACTTGGTAACGCCTGCATTGAAGATTAGACCCGCATCGCCGGGAACGTCTTTACAAGTCAATATTGGATTTTCAGGATAACGTGTAATAAGAGGACAAGTTTTCATTTAAAAGCTCCTTAATTTATAATAA
>CAIMFA010000207.1 GCA_903840185.1 uncultured Lentisphaeria bacterium
AATCCCGCGACCGCGGGACCGTTTGATCACGCCCGGCGGGCCGCCGGCGGTAAGTAATTGAGAAACAATTATTTGTTTGCGGTCCCGCGACTGCGGGATGTCTTTGTGGTTAAGTTTCAAAGGAGCGACGGAGAGACGGACTCAATGTTTAACAGTTGGAAGTTTCCGCCATTTGTCCGGAGTTGCTCCCGTATTTTTCTTAAACCAGCTGATGAAATATTTCTCGTCACGAAACCCGGCGTTTACGGCAATAACTGCCAGCGGCAGCGCGGTATTGCGAAGAATCTCCTGAGCTTTCATCAACCGGAAAGAATCTATAAATGCATGCGGCGTTTTTGCTGTACACTTTTTGAACGCCCGGCCAAGCGTAGTCCGGTCAACCCCCAGCCGCTGAGCGATCACATTGACATTGAGATTGCCCGCCGGTTCCGTCTCAATTAGAAGCATCGCCTGTGCGACCAGCCTGCTGTCTGAAGGAAGCGAGCAATCCTCCTGAGGTATGACCGGCCTGCCGCAAACTTGAGTCAAACGGAACAGCCAGCTCATCAATGTGACGGCATCCCGTTCCGGACTGCCCATCATCCGGTACAGCAGCTTGAAAATCCGGATGGCGGCGGCAGGACGCAACGGAGTGCTTACCGGATGCTGTTCGCTCAGGTTGAACTCGCGGACGAACCGGCTGGCCGCACTGCCGTTAAATTGCAGTTCGTACCACTCCCATGAATGTTCCGCATCGCGGTGGCAGAACTCAACCGGAACACCCGGCAAGGCCAGAAAAATATCGCCCGGCCCGGCGTTGAGAGTCTGCCCGGACATCTTTATCGTCCATTTTCCGGCGGTGATAATCCGCAGCGTAACTCCGGAAGGATTTTTCTGTTTGGAAACGAATGTACCGCGGCCTCCGGCCAGACAGGTCTTAAACAGCCATATCCGGCTGTAATATGGCGGCTCGTCAAGCAGCCAGAATCTGGGAACAATTTCGGTCCGGTTGTTCTGCATCATTTTTAAACCTTATCTGCATCATTTTTAAAATTGCCTGTTGGCTGTTATGGCAATATAGTTTATGTATTCATCAAAAACAATATTTAAAGATAAGGATATAAATAATATGATAGACATCGTGAACTGGAGTTTTCCGCTATTACGTCCGCATACCGGCATGATGTTCGGCAATGGCACCACCGGCCTGCTGGTATGGGGGGAAGGCAGCTGCCTGAAAATTACAGTCGGGCGCGCCGATTTCTGGGATCATCGCGGCGGCATGTCGTGGACGGCGAAACAGAGTTATACGGCGATCCGCAAATGCCTGGAGAACAATGACGCGGAAGGCATAAAAGCCATTTTCGCCACCGACACAGAGCAAGTTCCAGGACAGCCGGCACGTCCTTCGGTTATTCCGGTAGGACGGCTGGAATTTATGCTTCCGGCGGGGGCAATATTACAGCAGGGAACATTAAATCTGCAAACCGGGACCGGAACCGTAAGCTATTTGATTAACGGCGTCGAACAACAGATTACAATTCTGATGTCCATGAACCGGCAGGAGTTCTGCGTAAAGCTGCCGTGTGACGAACTGGTGGATATCCGTGAAGTTCCGTCGGAACAGTATCTGGCTGAACATTTCCGCACTATCAGCATAAATCCGCCGGTTAAGCTGGAAAGCGACAAAGTGCGCGGCTGGATTCAAACTCTTCCGGCTGATCCCGCCTTGTGCACCGGTTACCGGCGGAACGGCAACTCGGTATGGGCAGTTACCGTCCGCGGCAATGCCACGGCGCTGGAGAAGGACGCCGCCGCGCTGCTGGATAATGCCGTAGCCGGCGGCGTGGAAAGCATTGAACAGGATAACCGGTTGTGGTGGAAAAATTACTGGACAGATATTCCCCGGATCGATATTCCCAATGAGAAGCTTGATTTCATTTATTCCTACGGCCTGTACAAATTTGCCTGCTTCACCAATCCAGCCGGAATTCCCGCCACACTGCAGGGGCCGTGGATCGAAGAGCACCGCATGCCGCCATGGTCGAGCGACTATCATTTCAATATTAATGTTCAGATGTGTTACTGGCCGGCGTACAAAGCCAACCGTCTCGGACATCTGCTGCCGCTGTTTGAACTGATTTTTTCCTGGCGCGAACAACTCCGTCGGAATGCGAAGTTTTTTGTCGGGATTGATGACGGTTATATTCTGCCTCACGCGGTAGATGATCACTCCACCTGCATGGGGAGCTTCTGGACCGGTACCATCGATCATGCCTGCAGCGCCTGGGTGGCGCAGATGATGTATCAATATTATCAGTATTCCGGCGATACCGCTTTCCTGCGTGACAAAGCGTTTGATTTCATGAAAGGAACGATGCGGGTTTATGAACAGCTGCTCGAAAAGCAGGATGGACGTTATGTGCTGCCGGTCAGTGTTTCGCCTGAATATCGCGGCGCGGCAATGAATGCCTGGGGTGCGAATGCCAGTTTTCAGCTCGCGGCAATCCGGCGACTCTGCGAAGATCTGATCAGTGCCGCTGAAATTCTCGGCGAAACGCCTTCGCCGGCCTGGGCTGACATTCTCGAAAATCTTCCGGCGGCCTCGTTGTACGGCAAACCCGGCGAAGAGCGGATCGGCTTGTGGAACGGCACGGATTTGGAGGAAAGCCACCGCCATCACTCGCATCTTGGCGCTATCTGTCCTTTTGATACTGTTAATCCTCACAGCGGCGAATGGCGTGATATCGTCAACCGCTCCATTGGACACTGGATAAGGCAGGGAATGGGATTGTGGTCCGGCTGGTGCATGCCCTGGGCTTCCATGCTGCATTCCCGGTTGAATAACGGCAGAATGTCCGAACTGATACTGGAAATCTGGAGCAAAGTGTTCACGAATGAGGGCTACGGGACTTTGCATGATGTCAATTTCCCGGGTTTCTCCCTGATGGGAGCCTCCCAGCCATGTTCCGCCAATGATCGGAAATTAATTGCTCCCGGCCAGCCTTACGAAATCATGCAGATGGATGCCGGAATGGGCGCGGTCACGGCAGTCCAGGATATGCTTCTGCATTCCAGGCGTGGCATCGTTTATGTATTTCCAGGGGTGCCGCCAAACTGGTCTCACGCCGGTTTCAGGGATATGCCTTGCGAGGGCGGTGCATTGATAAGCGCAACTCTATTCCGCGGCTGTACAACAGAAGTTGTGATCAAGGCGGCCAGGACGCTGAAACTCCGCTTAGGCAATCCATCACCGTCGCAAGGGGTAAAACTGACTTGCAGTTCCGGAGCAGAGAGAATCTGCCAGGATCAGGTTATCGATATCGAGATTTCAGCCGGAGATAATTGCGTAATCACGCCGGTCGTCCGCTGACCACTATTGATTATCTGCCGGAAGCTGAATCTTATACCGAATCGCAATCTTTAAGCTAGTAAGGATTGCGGAGACCGTCTTTGCCGGGACGGGCTGGATGAGGCTGGCGCTACCAAGGTAGCGACTGAACTCGTACAGCACGTATCCGGGAATGGCGGAAACGCAACCGCTTCGCGGCAAGGCCCTTTTGCGTTTATTTGAAAACTGGTCCCCCGATATTCATATCGGGCTTCCGTTGCCGTTCCCAAACAATTCTCAAAATTGCTTTTGTCATTACTGGCATTAAGATTGCGAATCGGTATTATTACAAGGTTCAGCTTCCGCGTGTTGCTTTGGCTTTGACAATACTGCACGACTTGTAGCCGCCGGGGAATATTTGCCCCAGACGCATATTGATCCGGGCAGACAGTGTTTGCGGCGATTCATGCAACCCTTCTTTCAGCATGGCAAGCAATACTTTCCCTGCCGCCTCCGCATCGGCTTCGGCATTATGGTGTTTGAACCGGTGTCCGATATGGGCGCTTACGGTATCGAGTTTGTGGTTGTATAACTCCGGCCATATTTGCGCAGCCGCTTTGTAAGTACAGAAATAATCGAGAGTCGGATACGGTATGGCATAAAGATCCGCAACCGCCCGCAAAGCAGACATGTCAAACGCCGCGTTATGGGCTATCACCAGGTCCGCCTGGAGAAAACTCCACAGCCATGGAACAAGGTCATGAAATTCCGGGGAATTCCGTACAGCCATGCTCGTAATGCCGTGAATGCCGATATTGAACGGATCGAAATAACTGCAACTCGCATGCGGCTTGATCAGACGCTCATGCGTTTCGACGATTTCACCGTCAACAATCAGCGCAATCCCGACCGAGCAAATGCTGCCGCGCGCGGAATTAGCGGTTTCAAAATCAATGCATGTGATTTTCATTTAATCCGCTATTCCTTTTACTGTTGAGTATTGATAGGCGCGAGTACTTAGGAAATCATCTTCCATCCGTATCAGCCTGCAAGGTTCGTGCTTTCAGCGCTTTCCCGTAACTGAACTTGAGGCCTGCTCTAGACGGGATAATTACCTTTTTTTCAGGATGATTGGGATTTCTACCTGTGCGGCTCTGGCTCGTGACCACGTCAAAGACACCGAAATTGCGCAATTCCACCGTATGTCCGGCGGCAATTTCATCCGCCAGAGCATCCAGTAATTTCTGTATTACAATGGTCACGTCTTTCTGAATAAAACCGGTTTCCAGTGATATTCTTTCCACTAAATCACGCTTCGTCATTAATATGCTGCGTTATTTCTTTTGTTTTAGTACTTTGATCAGTTCCTGCGCCTGGATATAACCCTGTTTAGCGGACTTCCGGAACCATTTTGCCGCTTCAGTTTTATTTTTTATCACTCCGTCGCCGAATTGATAACAGCAGCCGAGATGATATTGTGCTTCCGCATCGCCCTGCTCCGCCTCATTACGGTATTGTTTTACCGCGTCAACCAGTTCTTTCTTTATACTGATACATTTGGCATAACGTTTTCTGAGCAAATTCAACTTTTCCGTGCTGGTGTCCGCCTCTCCGCGAATATGCTTTTTACGTTCAATTTTTCCGGCTGTCTTCCTCATTTTCTGTCCTTTCGTAAACATATTAAATTGTATGATATGCGTTAAATACATTTATTATCCGGAAATAATACTCCCGAAATCAATCAAAATCAATCAAAATACCTGATTAAAATTTGCAAAAGTATTTGCAGCAACGGGATATACGAAGATAAAAAAGCCAGTCCGGAGACTGGCTGAGATTGTAATGGTAGTGAACATAGCACAGATCCCTACAAAAATTATCTACAATATAAAATAAGCGACTTTTATATTGCATTCAATGTTTACATTTATTCTTAATAAGAATTGCCCATCACAAACTCGGGCCTCACATTTTCAATAGGATCGTAAGCATCTGAAAAATTTAGAATAGCAACTCCTGGTTCATCGGGCAAGCGTCTATTTCGTAGCCGATCGCTTTATAGCCGGTACAGCGTCGCAGGAACATCCTCGCTGTTACCGGAATATCAACATCGGCATAATCAAAAATCAATACTTCTTTTTTGCTGTGATGCAACCGGTGCAATCGTCCGGCATATTGCGACAACGTTCCCTTCCAGGAAATCGGCAAGGTCAGGAATAGAGTGTCAAGCCTGGCATCGTCGAACCCTTCGCCAAGGTATTTTCCGGTCGTCAGGATAAGTCGGCTCTCACCATCCGGAATTGCCGCCAGACGTTGCATTGTCAAACGATATTCTTTTTTGTTCATTCCGCCTTTAAGGACAATCAGGTTCTTTGCCATCCCTGCCAATCGCTCCGTCAGATATTCGAGATGTGTCTTGCGCTCGGTAATGACTACTGGCGACCGGCCGGTCTGTAGAGCTTTGGCAACATCGCTGATAATCAAATCATTGCGGTTTTTATCGTCCATCAGCAATGAATATATCTGATGTATGGGTAGCGTCGCATTGGGCTCAAGCAATTCCGGCAGATGGATTGCAGTTTTACGGACAATTACTCGATGGTGAAATGGTCGTTCAGCAGCCTGCGTGCGGTCGCTGACCCGGTATCTGACCGGACCGCATTGCATAAAGATAATCGGATGATGCCCGTCTTTGCGGGTTAACGTTGCCGACAAACCAAGAAAACATCTGGCCTTGCACTGCCGCGCAACCAGTTCAAAACTGAATGCCGACAGATGATGGCATTCGTCAACAATCACAAAACCGTAGTTGCCGACAAGATCATCAACCACGCCCTTTTTGCACAGGCTTTGAATCGTGGCAATGTCAATTATTCCAGTGGTGTCGTGTTTGCCGCCGCCGATGGTTCCAATCTGTTCGGGTGATATATTCAGGAAATTTTCCAGCCGCGCTTTCCACTGTGCGATCAGTTGAACGCGGTGAACCAGCACCAGCGTGTTTACTTTACGCCGGGCTATCATGTGTGCGGCAACCACTGTTTTGCCGAACGCCGTCGAAGCTGACAACACGCCGATATCATACGGCAACAGAGCTGAAACCGCCAGTTGCTGTTCCGGACGTAATTCGCCGGTGAAAGAAAAATCATAGTGTCTGCCGGGATTTCTTTTGTCTGTCACCTGGTAAGGAATTTTCAAAGGAATCAGTAGAGCGGCAAGATCATCGGCGCAACCTCTGGGCAATCCGAAGTGTTGAGGGAAATCTTCACTGCAACTGATGATGCGCGGTTTATTATAGACTGGCATTCGCATTGCCTGTGTCTTATAAAATTCCGGGTTCTGGAAAGCCGCTATCCTGAGTAACCGGTTTTTCAATTGCGGAGTCAGTTGTTCTTTAACAAAATATATCTGGTTTTCCAGGACAATATCGAGTTTTTCAGGTAGCGGCATGGCAATCTGGACTTCTTGCTGTTTGCGCGATGGCGGCTGTTCCCACGGCGGTTCTTCATCTTCTTCCATGACACTGTTGATGCCGGTAACCCGTCCGGTTTTTACCGCCTCAGCGGCCAGCTTACGGACATCGTCCGGCGTCATTTTATGAATTCCGGCAAGATATTCCCACTGGTTTGGAAACGGAATTAAATTGTCATCGACAAATACGCTGTTGCCAGCTTTGCGCGGTTTTGCTTGCAGCGGCAAGGCAATCAAGTTGCCGAAACCGCCTTTCGGCAGCGTGTCCTGATTGGGAAAGAAGCGGTCATACGAATCGAATCCTAATTCCGGACGATCCTCCATGGTTTCGGTGATAATCAGTCCGCCCATCTGCCGAGACAGACAGGCGGGCACAGGATCGGTGAAGAAAATCCAGATATGTGCGCCGTTACCCGATCTTGACCGTTCCACTGATGCCGGAATATTCAACTTCCGACAGGTCGCTATAAACGCTGCGACATCTGACACCCAACTTTTCTTGTCAAAATCTACTGCCAGAAACCAGCAAGTCTCATCATCCAGCAGCGGATAGATTCCGATGGTGAAGTCATAACCGCGAGCATCTCGTCCCGTCAGATGATTCCGGATTCCCTCGTCAGCGACAGGCAGCAGTTTACGATGTGTACAGTCGCCGCATTTGACTTTCGTTTTTTGACATACACCGGGAATCCATTCGTTAGCACATGCCGGCTGATAACCTGATTTTCCGGTCTTTTTACTTTCAAATCGTCTTGGATAAACATCAGTCCTCCCATTGAACAGGGACCGGAACAAAGCAATTTTGTCAGCTTCATTTAGAGAAGAATTGGCAGAAAATTGTCGTTGCGTACTTTTCAGCAGTCTGATTTTGCCCAGAAGCTCTGTTTTTCTCGACTCCAATCCCGCCAGTTCTTTTTCCAGTTTTGCCAACGTATCTTCAGTATCCGGCAAGTCGTTCATAATTGTGCCGATATCCCAATTGAAGGTAGAAACAATTTCAAAAGTGCTGGTTCATGTGTTAAAAATAGTTGCTATCCGCAAAAAATACTTCCATAATCATTACAAATCAATCGGAATACCTGATTAAAATATGCAAAAACATTTGCAACAACGGGATATACGAAGATAAAAAAAGCCCGTCGAAGTGACGAGCTGAGGATTGTTGGTCTTTTGATTAAAAACATGATTTGATAATCATTTTTCTTTTTCTGTATTCCCTTTGAGTCGCTCTTCTACCGTCCGCTGAAAACAATAAGACAGCGCTATCTTGATTTCAGCCAATGTCATTTTTCTTGGTCGCTTTCCAGGCCCCATTGGTAAATTTCCATTAGTCGCTTTGTATAAGGCTTCCGCGTTCCTATCTATAGCTTGCATTAATAGGCTTGCCAAGACGTCAGGATCTGGATGCCAATTCTCTGAGCCTGGCGCCAATTTAATCACGATACTTTTTCCGGGCCTTCTTTTGCGTTTAGTGTTATTGGCCTCCGGCACTCTGAGGGGACACCCGGCCAATTCAAACAGTTCGCCCAATGTCATTGACTTGTCATTGTTTTCCTTATTGTTTTTCATACTTCATTTCTCCTTGTAGCAATGTTGCTGCGATTTCATTTGATTGCTTTATTCTGATCCATTATCACCTCCAATTGGATTTGAATTGGATGGAATTTAGCATTCAACAAGCCGTTTGTAAAAGTATTATCGTCGAGTACTCACGGTTGTCTGAAATATATTTCATGCAATTCTTGATAGGATTAAGGTAAAGTATTTTCTAAAAAAGTGCATATTTCAACTGTGAGAAATATTGCATTATCAGGAAAATATTTTAGGAGACAGCCTCCAAATGGGTAAAATCCATAGATGACCGGAAAAGTATAAAGAAGGAGCTTGAAAAAGGAGAAAGGAGTCTATCACCGGCTGGCTAAAGGGGCATCAAAGGGGCAAAAGGGGCATTTTAAAGCAAATCTTGCGGAAAGTACTGTGGCAGAGTCAGCATGCCGGACAAGTCGCCGGACAAGTCGCCGGACAAGTCGCCGGACAAGTCGCCGGACAAGTCGCCGGACAAGTCGCCGGACAAGTCGCCGGACAAGTCGCCACAGACAATCCTGCCACAATAATAGTCCTGCCTATAAACTGTTGCATCCCGAATTTACGACACTTTCTTTGTTTGCTTTGGCAATACTGCACGGCTTGTGGCCGCCGGGAAATATTTGCCCCAACCGCATATTTATCCGGCTCTTTGCGAGAAGCATATTTATGACCGAATCTCAGACCGATGAATTTTCATTCCAGTCCGGATCAGGCGCGAAGGATGCCGCCGAACCATAGTTGTTCCGGAACTTTCGGCCGACAACGCCTCAAAGTCACTGGCGCTGACTCTGGCGCTGGCGCATTCATGGAGCAAGATGCTGGACACGAGAAACTATCGCGATATTCTGAAATTATCGAAAGTGCTGAACCTTGACCCGTCCTACGTGGGCCGCATCTTGCACATGGTCAACCTTGCGCCTGATACCCAGGAGGCTATCCTCAATGGAACCGAGCCTGATGGACTCACGATTCTGAAACTCCGCAGCCATATCCCCGATGATTGGCTGGAACAGAGGAAAATGATCGGGAGGTAATGCTAATAGCTAAATGTTCTTCGAAAAAACAAAATATATATTTAAAATATTTCTTCCGATTTGAGTTTGATTTTTATATTGTCATACTGCATATTTAGGCAGTATTGTTTATTATTAGGATATTAACGGGGAAGCAATGGAAACACATTTAACAGAAAAGCAATCCTGCATTTTAGAGTTTATATCTTCTTGGAGCCGCGCAAAAGGTTTTCCCCCTTCTTTAAGTGAATTGTCTACACATTTCAACTTTGCAAGCTCAAATAGCATACGTTGCCATCTTAGCGCCCTTGAAAAGAAGGGGTATATTCGGATTAACTCAGGCAAAGCGCGCAGTATTCAAGTCATTAATTTGCAAACAATACCCAAGCACAGTCCTGCTGAAAAGACAATTCCCATATTGGGAAAAATCGCGGCAGGAATGCCTATATGGGCAGAACAAAATATGGACGGTACCATTCCCGTTCCGCCAGCCTTCTTTGGCGGAGGCGATTTGTTTGCACTCGTGGTCTGCGGGAACAGCATGATAAATGCCGGAATTCTAGATAAAGATATTGTTGTTATCAGGAAGCAATCAAAAGTTGAAAACGGAGAAATAGCAGCGGTTTGTATAGAGAATGAAGTAACGTTAAAACGATTCCATAAAACGAGTGATAAGATTATTCTAAAAGCTGAAAATTCTAATTTTCAGGACATCGTTTTCAATACTAATGCTATAGTCTCCGTTATCGGCAAGTTACAAGGCGTATTACGCAAGGGGCAGGCAGTATGTCGGTAAATGTAAATGAAATAAAAAACGCTGCTAGGGAATTTGGATGCCATGACCTGGTGTACCTTAGCGAAAATAGCTCCAGAGAACTTGACTATCTGGATCTGCTCGGGAATCGGAATGAATCTGGATTTAAGATTGATGCCGTTGCTGAATTCCAGTCTCGTCCAGTGCTTTACATTGTCTTTGGTGATCATGCAAGAAATCGTCAAGGAGATATTGTCGAATTACAGCATCTCCTGGCTAATCGCGGCGAGCGGGCATATTTGGGATTCCTTCGACCTGGAGAACTTGAGATCATGCCTATCAATCTTGATCGCGAAAAGCTTAAACATGTTAATCCAGTCAAGATTAATAGCCAAAGTCCGGATGCTACTGCTTTTTTTCAAAGCATTGCCAGCGGCTCATTTTCAATGCCCGGCACACCAGAGTCACCTGACTTTGTTTTTGATTCCATATTCAAATTGATGACTCAATCATCCGAAGAACTTATAAATACGTTTGGAATACCGCCGTTGGATGTACTTTCTTGTATAGGACGAGCATTGTTTTTTCGCTTCCTTCGAGACCGAAAAATAATTCTTGAAAAAGAACTTCAAGAACTAATTAGCCCTATAATTAAGTCATGGGAAGACTGCTTTGCCAATGCGGATAATTCGATTTCTGTATGTAACTGGCTGGACAATACCTTTAATGGAGATTTGCTGCCTTTTTCTCAGGATAAAGAGACCTTTTTCATTCAAGCTCAACAATCCTCGGATAATGGTCTTTTCCTTCATATGCAAGCTATTCTATTGGGATGGGAACACGTCGGCAATACTAGCTTTCAGCCATCTTTGGATTGGAATGACTTGAATTTTGCACATATCCCTATTGGTGTTTTAAGTCAGGTTTATGAGCAATTCAGTAGAGAATGGGATGAACAGCAATCTAAGGGAACAAGTGTTTTTTATACTCCTAAAAGTATAGCAAGATATTTAGTCGAAGATGCTTTTGCTTCGTTGCCGGATAAAAAGAATGCGAAGATTTTAGACCCTAGTTGCGGAGCTGGAATTTTTCTGGTGCTGGCTTTTCGCGCACTGGTAAGGTCATACTGGGAACAAGAGAAAAAACGTCCGGACACTCGTGCTATTCAAGATATTTTGTATAAACAATTATGTGGTTTTGATATTAGTGAATCAGCGTTGCGTTTAGCTGCATTGTCTCTATATATAACAGCTATTGAATTAAATAACAGTCCCAGACCGCCTAAAAGTCTCAAATTCCCGAAGCCATTACAAGGGACAGTTTTATTTAATCAGCGGAGACCTGAAGAGAATGACACTTCTGGGTTTATTCTAGGCAGTTTACGCCCTGATTTGTCAGAGAATTTTGACCATTCATTTGATCTTGTTATTGGTAATCCGCCATGGAGCAGCATTAACGAAGGTCCCAGGAAAAATAAGATAATTAATGCAGAATTTACAAAATTAACTAAGAAAATCCTTCTTTCGCGAGGCTTAGACAAATTTGCTACGACATACAGCAATCCCGATAATGATCCAGACTTACCTTTTCTCTGGCGCGCCACAGAATGGGCAAGATTAGGTGGCTTGGTTGCAATGGCATTGCCAGCCAGGATATTTCTAAAACAGACAGATTCTGGGAAAAAAGCATTTGAGACGATTCTATGTGGAATAGAAATTACAGGTATTTTAAATGGTTCCAATTTGTCGGATACGGCAGTTTGGCCAGGAATGAGCCAACCATTTATGCTTTTTTTCGCTAAAAACAATATTCCCCCAGCACATCACCATTTCCATTTTGTTTCTCCGCAATTTGAAGATAGACTGAACAAAAAGGGGTTATTGCGGATAGACTATAATTCGGCATCGCCAATCTCTGTAAAAGATGCTATTGGCATGCCATGGTTGCTTAAGTCCTTGGCCATTGGAACGATACTTGATGTTGAAGTATTAAAAAAAGTATTTGGTTCATGCAAAAAAACAGTTAAAAACATATGGCAGAAAGAGAATCTTTATTCTGGTGAAGGATATAATATTTCTGCAAGTTTAAAGCAGTCCGACGCGCACCATTTATTACACCTTAAGGACTTTCAAAAGCCGGGTCTAAATAATTTTTGCGTCAATGTATTGTCTCTTCAAAAATTTTGTGATGTTTATAAAGATAGAACGACAGCCAATATGCCTAGAAATGAGAGACTGTATAAAGCTCCTTTACTTATAATTCCCCAATCTCCAGGATGTAGTATTTATTCTCCTAAATCTTTTATACTAAAAGAACCTGTCGCTTTCAGAAAGAGTTATTATGGCTACTCTGCGCACAATCACCCGGAAGGAATATTGTTGGTTGCATTCTTGCACCTTCTAACGCATTCTGTACTATTCAGGTATTATGTTTTGATGACTA
>CAIMFA010000208.1 GCA_903840185.1 uncultured Lentisphaeria bacterium
ACATAAGGTGACTATAATTAATTCAGATTATACAGCCAAGATTTTTGAAAGCTTCTTTAGCAACTATTTCTTTAATAATAGTCAGGCCAAAGGGAACTATAAATTCTATAGCTTGCAGCATGTCTTCCATCCATATGCCGAAATCAGTTTTTTATATAAATCTGATATCTACAAAGAGCTTTTAAAAAAAGTGCTCAGAGGCAATCATTCGGTAGTATTTGTTTTGTCGATAGAAAATTTTAAGTTACTTAGATTTTGCCAATGTTTTTTAGGTGCGGTAAGTTATTTGCAGCACCATGGCAGTGATGATTGTGACACGGATCAGAGTCTTTCCGATTTCGTGGTTGGCCAAGCAGAGCTACCTAGGGCACAGATAATTATCAACGAATCTCCAGATGAGCTTCCGATACCATTTATTATCGGAGCGTCAGAGAATTCATCAAAATTACAGGTGCCGGTATGGACGTTCTATTGGTCTGTTAAATTTCAACCAGATGCACCCTTTTGGTCTGGCGAAACAAGCCCAAAAAAAGAGCAGGACCCTTCCTATGAAGAAGACCCGGGAGGAGATTTATATCCCACAGATATAGCGATCAGAAAAAGGATTCAAAACGGCAAAGCCGAAAGTGAAGGCGATTATATTCGAGACGGCATGGGCAATCTTCACTCGTTTGCATATAAAATTACTGATAAAAGTTGGATAGCGGTATGGCCCCACGGTGAAAAAGAACTTATGACTACACTGTGCAGTGCTGATGAAACTGAAAATTATTACAAAAAAAAGGCGAGCAAAACTGTTGCTTCATCTAATCCGGTAGGTGGCATAGAAGAACATTCAACGACGGATAATAATAAACAAGTAATCAAGATTTCATTTGAAGCATGCGACAAAATGTTGGTTACATATAAAGTTAATGGAGAATTTAAAAAACCGCGTCTTAATTTAAAAAAAGGACCACTGCGTTTTCTTGCTTTTCTTGCAGGCGACAGACAAGGATATTGCTTTGCCTTTAAAGACGCGAAAGGCAGAAAAAACCCCAAAAGCGTTTTGCTGATAAAAGACATTCCTGCAGAACAGCCGACCGAAGGGACTAAAGTTATAGACCTAGCCATGTTGTTTAAGCCTGACGGTAATTCTTTTGTTAAAAGCATAACCAGTGCGCTTCCAGAAATGTGTAGCCCATTTCTTGCGTTCAGCGATGGAATGGATATGCCCGAGGATAACTATAATCTAATTCAGAAATTCAAACAAGAAAAATTGGCTGACCAAATATTTGAAAAAGAAGCACATTACCCAACAATAAAACATAATGGTGAATTGCTGAATAACGTAAAACTCAGAAAGCATATAATATTTGACATAACGCTTTCTGCTGAGTTCAAAGCGGCGTTAGTCAATTTGTCATTAAATGAATTGTCCGACCGCAAAACCGTCTTAGATTTTATCATAAAGGCCTACGCCACGATACCAACGCCAGCGCTGTAATAGGAGCAGATTTTGACACCTCATGGCCTCTGCCATTTAATATCTTTCGATACTGCTTTCAGAAAGATCGCTTTATGTGGCAGCATTGCTTGTCTCAAAACTATTGCGTTCCCCGCCTAATAAGTTATCCCTATCTCAATAATCAGTATGTATAATTGTAGCCTTTTTCAGATAAGTAAACATGCGCTTCCTAATTATATTTCATGCCTTTCCTAACTATATTATTTCGTACTAATTATATTTGTATGTTACTTTCTATGAGGGTATTGCAACCATTTAGCTTCTGTGTTAAACTATGATTATTGAAGCAAAATAACGTTCGTCCCAGAACAATTTAAAATGTACTGAAACGAACAGCAAATGAAAGGAAAACGAGAGATGAAAAAAAATGTTGAAGAAGATCAATCGCGGGCTGAATTGTCAAAATTAGCATGGGATCCACATTATGGGCCTCCCCAATTGAAAGCCGCCATAAGTTGTTTGTCGGGGGCTGGTCAAACAACGGCAGCTGCGCAGCCGGAAAGTTTCTTAGACTTGAGCGCAGCAAAGAAATTTGCTGGAAATGCTTCAAGAACAACAATTTATCATTGGACAAAGAGGGGTCTCCGCTTCTACAGAATTAACCGACGAATTATGTTTTTGGCTACAGACATCAAAGCCTTTATAGTTAACGCACAGTCGGTGAGAAGCAGGGAGGTAGCCAATGAGTAAATTTGAATGTGACCAGGCCGGTCAATTGGGGAATTCCCGGCCTGATCTGGAACAGAAAACTAATGATACTATACTGCTGGCCGCTTCTGAAGTCAAACCGGAGAAGTTCGCCCCTGACCTTTTACCAGAGACCGACCAGCAAAGCCTTGAAGACTGGGCTATACAGGATATGGCGAAATCCGGGATAATGCCTGAAACCGCCCGGCAGCTTGGGATCACGTGTGTCAATGAAAAAGAAGTACATGATATTCTCGGCTTCCGGACAGTTGATCAGAACGGCAAGCCAGTAAACGGCTATTCCATACCATTCTTCGATCCGGTCACAGGCAACCAGATGCTGTGTCTGGAGGGATGCCGTCCGTTTATCCGGGTGAAGCTTCGTAACCAGGCTGTGATGTCAGGCAGTTCGGCGAAATATCTGTCTCCGATGCAAGCCGGGCAGCACGCCTACATTCTACCCAGCGTACATCAGGCTATATTGACCGGAGCCCCCGTCGTGCTGACTGAAGGCGAAAAAAAGTGCATTTGTGCCACGGAGCGGGGCCTGCCGGTAATCGGCTTAACCGGCATCTGGGGCTGGCGTGATACTGCCGCCGGCGCTGGGGTTAGTCATGACCGTTTGCTGCCGGAGCTGTCGCGCTATGCCAAAGCCGGCACGACCTGGACTTTGATCTTTGATTCGGACGCCGTACTGCCGGAGAAGCGTCACGACTTCCAGCAGGCGGCCGTGCGGCTGGCCAAGGCGCTGGATGCTTATGGCGTTCAGTTACGACTGTTAATTCTGCCGCAACACGCAATCCAGCAACATGTCAGAATTTGAGGAGAAGTTGATATGGCACCGCAAAACAATCTTCCAATAAACGCAGACCGGCACTCTGGCAAGACCGGGCTCGACGACTTTGCTGTGGCCTGCGGTGATCATTTTCTCCACTCTATCTCTGGACTGATTGCCACAGCAGGTGTCGTCTCTCCGGATCTGCGAAAACTTACCAGCACCGCGAACGGCGGCAATGGCGGACGTCCTCCTGTGGTCAAAACTATCGCCGACGCCTGTGCTGATTCATTGCGGGATAAGTCCGGCATGTTAACGTTGCGCAGTTATCGTGGGAGTTGGTGGAAATATAACGGTGCTGTATACCGTGAGCTGCCGCAATCAGACGTTGAATCGCAAATCATGGGCTGGCTGCGGGAGTATCAACCGGATTATGCGACTCCTAACATGCTGCGGTCAATACTCGCCAATCTGGCAGCATCAGATCTTTGCGGTGTCAGTTCAACGGCCTGTCCCCCTTGCTGGATAGACGAACGTGCTTGCGAGCAGTTGCTGCTGACATCCAATGCCATCATCCGCATAGACCGTTTGATAGACGCACTTGCCGGCAAGCTGATGGACCATCACGATATCTTCAGCAAACCGTCACCGCTGTTATTCGCGACATCCGGACTGCCGTATGCTTATGATCCGTTCGCCGCCTGCCCACGGTGGGAAGCATATGTCAAGTCAGCCCTGCCGTGTCCGGAGGACCAGTGTATGCTTCAGGCGCTGTTCGGTCTGGCACTGGTTCATGACACCCGGTTCAACGTTTTCTTCCTGTTGTGGGGTACCGGTGGCAACGGGAAGAGTGTAGCGGTGGAAACGCTTCGCCATCTGGTCGGTGCAGACAACTGCTGTGCGGTGCCGTTGTCCCAGATAGGGGAGCGCTTCGCCCTGTACCCGCTGACCTTAAAATCACTGAATCTGGTCGGCGATCAGTCGGAGAGCACTTCGCCGATGGCCGAAGCCCTGCTGAAGGACATCACCGGCGGCGGCAGCCTGAAAGTGGAGCGGAAAGGCATTGACGTGGAAACTCGTCCCGCAACCGCCCGCTGCATATTCACCGGCAACCACTTCCCGCGTTTTTCAGATACATCTACCGGCCTGTGGGACAGAATGCGGGTTATATATTTCAGCCAGAGCTTCCGGGATACCACCGCAGAAATACCATTCCTGGAGTCTAAGATCATTGACCACGAACTACCCGGCGTATTGAACTGGGCGTTACGCGGTCTGGTGTGGCTGCGGTCACTGCCACGCTTCCCGGAGAGCGCCAATGCAGTGGCCGTCAAGGCGGAGAAACGCAACCACGCTGATTCCGCCCGGGCTTTCCTGGTGGAGATGGCGGAGGCTGCGCCTGACAATACAATACCGACGGCCGTCCTGTATAACCATTACATGGACTACTGTTTCTCCCATGGCCTGAAGTCACAGTCAATGGCGGAATTGGCAGCTCGGGTTCAGTCTTTGTACACGGGAGTCCGGAAGCAGCGGGTGCGGGATAACGGTGGCAGTCAGGTGTTCTCCTGGCTGGGTTTGAGGTTGAAATGATAACGTGTGCAGGGTGTGCAGGGCACTTAACCCCCCATAGAGAAACCTAAATGTTTAGGTTATGTATAGTAGGATGTACCCCCCTGCACACCCTGCACAGCAACAGTAAGAAAGGAAAAAATGATGATGAATCCGATATATCTAAACTTCGTAGAAACGGCCGTCCCAGACACCAGCCATGCGTGTGGCCCAAAGCCCCGTGTCAACGTGGAAGGCGTGGCCATACTAATACACGGAGCCCCACCCCACTACCGTCGTGACTGGCAGTCAGCCATTGCCGAACTGCAGGTGCGTTACGGCCAGCAGCTTGAGCAGGCGGAGGTGGTAGTCTGGAACGCTCTGCATGCCGGAGCAATACTGGCTGCCTGCGGGATCAGACAGCCCATGCTTACTGACGTCCGCTGGCTGGGTCGTTATGTATTCAGCATTCGCCCGTATGAGTCGTTGTCAGAGTTGTACACCCGCTGTGGAGGTATGCCGTTACCATCTGCTGAGACTGTTGGAGCGGAGACTTTCGTCTTGTCAACAGTACGAGCGCTCTGCTATATCGCTGGTCAACTATTTAAATGCCTGCCGGCCCAGGAGCTGGCCGCGATCCGGCATACCGCCGCTATTGCCCAGTCGGCCATCATTCTAGTTGACGTTGTAGCGCTGAAGCAGTTGCTGCAACCGGCGCTAAAGAAACAGTATCCGCACCTTTACAGTTTCATTGAGCGCGTCCTAAGCTATACAGATTCCAACGGCCGTCTACATATGTGGCTTGACTATAACAAGGCCGGCACCGGACGCTTCTCGGTTGCGAAAAGGTGTGTGATCCACGGTATTCCCCGGCAACCGGCGGCAACTGATCCTGCCTACTCCGTGGTTACTGCCATTTTGTCTGCGATCCATTCACCGCCTGGGTATTGTTTCGTCACAGCTGACGCGCAGGCCATCGAACCGCGAGTGTTTGCGTTTCTAGCCGGAGAGGAACAGCTATATGCCGATTTGATCGGAGGCATAGATATTTACTCCAAGCTGGCCGGGGCAGTATTCGGCAATAGCGGCATTGCAGCCGGCACGCTGCGCCAGATCGCCAAGCGGGCCTTCCTGGGCTTCTGCTACGGCATCGGAGCGGACACCCTTTACGAAGGACTGACGGATGAACCAGAACTCAGGGCAATGGTTGAGCGTGGCATCATCACCTTCGACAGTTGCGCCAGACTGCTCGGACAACTGAAAGCCGATTATCCGCGACTGACCGAATATGGCCGGACGCTCGAAGATGCAGTGCGGAACGCATACGCCAGCGGGACTGCAATGTTCGAAACGCTCAAGGTCACTTTCTATGCGGGCGGCACCATGGTGATCATGCTGCCATCCGGCCGGCAGCTGAGTTATTACGGGTTTGCCATTGGCGCGGACGGGGTAATCACATACGTGTCGGCCGGAGGCGAAACGAAAAAGCTGTACAGCAGCAAGCTGGCGCAGAATCTCATACAGGGGGTAGCCCGCGATCTGCTGGTCAACGCGCTCTCATCTGTCGAATACAATTTGGTTTATCATATCCATGACGAAATCGTATGCTGTGTCCCTGAGCTGGAGATTGACACGTGCAGGCAGATGCTGCAAACGGCATGGTGTACGCCGCCGGCCTGGCTGCCGGGATTCCAGCTCGCCGTCGAGGTTAAAGCCGGCAGGAATCTGGCCGAAATGATGAAAATTACCGGGAGCGATAAGCTCGCTGGTACTTGATTTCAACAAACAATCAATAACAAAAAGGAATTTTTATGGAAAGTAAAAACCATCACTGACACATTCCAACCACGGCAATGTGCGGCACCGGTAATGCAGGGGTGAATTCCTGTGAGTGACATCGCGCAATAAAGGTTTAAAATTGTCTTAATCGGCTTGGACTTAAAAATCCAGCCAAAAGGAGTTTTTATTATGAAAAACTATTCGAAAGCATTGAGCTCAACAGCGTCAATCAAATCCGGTTCAAAGCGGGCTCCAACGCCCATAATTGACAACGAAAAGTACTGGTTTTTTTTGAGTAACATAGATGTTGATGATGCCCATGCAGTACAGCCGGCGGCACCGCCTGATGACATCGCCAAGTCTCTTAAACAGTGGCAGTTACACGAATATGAAAAGTACGAAAAATTGCCTAGCCTTAGCGATTTTGCAAAGGAATTGAAAATGACCACAATTGCGCTATATCGGCGGCTGCATGGCGAAAGGGTACTTTACCATCGTAGGAAGAAAAACGAATCAGAAACCAGTGACTTCCTCTGGTCAATTTTTGTTTACGCTCCATTTTCACGAATGAATTTATTCATTACGAGAATTCCACTCGACGAAGATTATTATTGGAATTTAACCAATTCTGAAACGTTGAAAGTTACGAAAAAGGGCCAAGACCTTATAAGGAAATTGGCTAAGATACCTTCAGCAAAAGCTCTTTGTCTGCAACTTTCTAAAGTAAAATAACCATTAACCCAAGGCGGCGCAGTCCTAATCGGCTGCCCGCCTTAAACAGGAAAAATTATGAAAAACGATCTAGGAAAATTAACAGAGAAAATGTCGAGAAGAAATAACATCTATTATCAGGAAATGAAAACCGCCCTCCAGTGTATCTTTACACAAATTATTAACGACACACTAAAAGCCCAATGGGTCACAGAGCTCCCCGAAAAAGATCGTCAAAAATTGATTGATGCAATTTATTTGAGCGGAGGTGTTTTTCTTAATACCCTCACACTGAGTGCTGATTTATATACAGTGCCGCTAATGTTAAAGAAACTAAGGTTACTTGAACGGAACAGTGATATTCGACGCAAAGCCCGGGAAAGATATCAAAATAGCAAACGCTATCGGATCAAGCAGTCGCGGAACATGAGAAAATGGCGGAGCATCCCCGGGAACAAAGAACGTGAGACCGCCCAGCGCCATAAACGGACCGAAGAAAAGAAAAAAACCCGGTTTGAGTTGTAATAAATATTCAATCATTCGAAACGACTGAAAAAACTTTTTGGTGTATTTGCTTTAAATTACTAATAAGCAATATATTCCATATTATGACTTCGCAAAATACACCATGAAAAACAGGGAAAAATGTGTACGAAATAGCGTTTTCGGCATATTTATCATGTAATTTAATCATCAGATTATCCCTTTTTTAGAGTGCCGACCACCCGGCGGTGGAGACCCGTTACGAAAAGCAGCCGACTCGGGTTGACAGTGATTCACCAGTAGTGCGCCGGTCTTGCGGAGTCCTTCTTTCAGTTCCCTCCACCGGCAGCAACGCTCCACCCGTTGCCGGAACTCATTGGAGCGGTCGTGCTATTAAAAAGTTTCCTTTATGCAAAAAACTTCTTGAATGAAGTTCCGGATGTATCATATTATCCTCATTATTATATGGGACACATGAATCACAACGGTACTAATATAAAATCCAGCATCAGGGATGTGGATGTGTAGAAACTGGATATCACCATTTAGGAGAAAAATATGAACGCCGGCGGAGACGTAAATGTGAAAGAGATCATTGCTAACGCCACCATTGCCACATCATCAGCCATCCCCAGCCAGCATGGCCGGAAAAAATGGAGGGGCTTATGAACACGGAATTAATACAGCGCATGCAGAGCAACTTTGACGCGCTCGCCCAGTCAATGCCTGATGATGAAAGTATTGAATTCTGGTTTGCCCGGGACTTGCAGGAACCACTGGGCTACGTCCGCTGGGAGAACTTTATCACAGCAATCCAGCGTGCCATCGAATCTTGTGAAACCACGGGATACCGGGCGGCGGATCATTTTCGTGGCGTCACGAAATTGATCACCCACGGCAAAGGCGGACAGCGCCCTATCGATGACTTTATGCTCACACGCTACGCTTGTTACCTCATAGCCCAAAATGGCGATCCGCGGAAGGAACCGATTGCGTTTGCCCAGAGCTATTTTGCCGTCCAGACGCGCAAGCAGGAGCTGATCGAAGAACGGATGAAACTCCTGGGACGACTGGAAGCACGGGAGAAGCTTAGAGCCTCCGAAAAAACACTATCAGACAATATTTTCGAGCGCGGTGTGGACGATGCCGGGTTTGGGCGCATCCGTTCCAAAGGCGATGCTGCCCTGTTTGGCGGTCACACCACTCAGGCGATGAAGGACAAGTTCGGGATTACCCAAACCAGGCCTTTGGCGGATTTCCTGCCTACGCTGACCATCGCCGCCAAGAATCTGGCGACTGAGATGACGAACCACAATGTGCAGCAGTCCGACATCCAGGGCGAGCCGGCGATCACTAACGAGCACGTCCAGAACAACACCAGTGTCCGTAAAATGTTGGGACAACGAGGAATTAAGCCCGAAGCGCTGCCGCCGGAGGAAGACATCAAGAAGCTGGAACGCCGAGTGAAAACGGAAGAAAAGAAACTAGAACAGAAATCCGGGCGCCTGCCGGAGCCAGACGGCAAACAATAAAACTCCATCCACCAACCCTCGATTACCAACGTCAGGCAGTTGCAGTGGCGGCGGCAATCGCAGAAGCTACTAAATTTCAAGTAATATCCAAGCGTTAATAGTCGGCAGGAGCAATTCTATCGGCTATTTTATTCTGCTTTAGAACAGTATTCTGCTTGTGTAGACTGTGCATAAAGAAAAAACTCCAGCGGCACAAATTCCCGACTGCAGAGAGAAAAAAACGAAACCATATGAGGCTAATACCATGTCAATGACCAAACGCGATTTTGTGGAAAAGATAGCCAGGGCGACCGGCCTGCTCCAGCAGGATGTGGCTGTCGCGGTGCAACTGTTACTGGACACCCTGGCGGATGAAATGGCCGCCGGCCGCACTGTCGAGCTGCGCGACTTCGGGGTGTTTGAAGTGGTTAGCCACAAAGCCCGGGTCGGCCGCAACCCAAAGCATCCGGAAGAGACTGTTGCCATACCAGCCAGAGCCGGTGTCCGGTTCAGATCCGGAAAAACCTTAAAAAGACGGGTCTTGCAGCTGGACACGTCCAGAATCTGCGGGGATTAACCGGGGGCAGAGAATAAATCGGGGAATACTCAAAGCCGAAAAAGGAATGAGATGAAAATAACGATATCAGTAATTGCCTCTTTGCTGGTTTTGCTTTGCGCCGGGTGTCAGTCGCCGTTGTCTATAGCCGCCTCGCGAAGCGATATAAATGCCGTAAAAGAGCTTCTTGATAAAGGCGCGGATGTCAACGAGAAAAATGCTTTGCATGGCGGCACTGCCCTGAAAGCCGCAAGTTCTGCGGGTCGGGTCGAAATAGTAAAACTTCTGCTTGACAGAGGGGCCGATGTGAATTTGGAATCAGGCAATATGGGGTGGACCGCTTTAAGCGCGGCGGCATGGTTTGGACACCATGATGTTGCAATGCTATTAATAGAGCGGGGTGCTGACATAAATATAGCTGTTGCGGGACTGCGCCGCGGAATTGGAACTGGCAACGCGGTTGAATTTCTTAACAAGCTTGAGCAGGAAAGAATCTCCAGCCAGTTGACAGCGGCCAGGCTATGCCCCAAAAAACCTTCTGTGCCGGTTGCAATAACATCGGATGTCAGTGCAATATCCCCAACCATAACAATATCCAATAAAAATTCCGCTGATCCTTTTTAAACGCGAGACCTGCGAGAATGTTTGCCCGCAGCCAGCATGGAGCATTTCATAGTGGATTATGACCAAAACTAAACAACCAGCAGAGAAGCCGCCGCTGATGGGCGACTGTGTTATGGCCGGATTCCCGTCTCCGGCTGAACAGTATGAATTTGCATAAATGGCGACCGTGCCAGGCGCCATTGGCAATATCCGGATCCGGTTTCATAACTTACCCGTTCCGCAGTTGGTCAGCCGTATCACCCGTTACAAGCGCATCAGCAGGAACGCGCCGCGCGCAGGGGATTGTGGATCGAGTAACTGGTGACGCGGTAGGTAGGCGGGATTCGTGAGTTTTTTTAAATTCGTTATTTTTGATGAGAAAAATGAATTTCCACTTGACACGAAACTGGTTTCGTAATATAATAAATACATACAAGGATAAGACGCGGAAAGAATGTTAAAAAATTAATATTAGTTGGTAACTGACGGCGCGCAGTACGAAAGACAATGAAAGAAATAAACATAAACGATATCGCGAGAAAGCTTGGGATAGCCAAGTCCACTGTTTCAAAGGCGCTGAATAACCGTTCAGATGTCGGAGAGAAAACTAAAGCAAGCGTCAGACAGCTTGTTGAAGAGCTCAATTACGCGCCGAATCATTTTGCCCAGGCGCTCAATTTTCGCAAGAGTAAACTTGTCGGCATAATAATGCATGATGAACTGCGCGATGAATTTTTCGCCCAGGTAGTATGGGTCATTACAGTTGAACTGCAGCAGCATGGATATGCCACTATTTTTGCCTCGTCGCAAAAATCAGCAATACAGGAAAAAACAATCATCAGGGATCATGTGAACCGTTTCATGGACGGATTCATTCTTGTTCCCTGCGCCGAAACAGACGTCCAGTTTGTAAATGACATCATCAGTCAGGGCTATAAACTAGTAACGGTAGATAATTATGTGAAGGGAATCAATGCGCCTTTTATCGGGACTGACTTTGCCACGGGTTCATATCTTGCGACCAAGTATCTGCTTGATGCCGGACACAGGCAAATTGGTCATCTCGCCGGGCCGGAATGGGCAGCCAGTACTAAAGAGCATGCGAAGGGATATAGAAAAGCGTATCTTGATGCCGGGGTTGAGTTCAGCAAAGCCCTTACAATAAACTGTGAATATGATGAGGCTGATGCGAAAAACAAATTTATGAAGCTCTGGGAACAGAATCCGGAGATGACCGCCATACATTGCGCCGGACTCGCCATGACGAACGGAGCGCTGTCCGGAATAGCGGAACTGGGGTTGTCCGTTCCCAATGATATTTCAATTATAGACTATGGCAGCACTTCATTCATATCCTCAATAAACCAGAAAGCTGCTGAAATCGGGCAAGCTGCATCGCAAGCGCTCCTGGATCTCATCGAGGGGAGAGAGGTTCCATGCAAGTTTATTATTGCTCCCGAGCTGGTGATAAGAAATTCAACCCGGCATATAAATCAACCATAGGAGGTTATTTTTGCAGTTTTTACGAAACCGGTTTCGCTAAATAATATAATTAATGAAATATACTATGGACTGATAGAAATCTAGTCGGTTGACCTAACCGGAATGAATATTAAAATTTAAACATCTACAACCAGGAATAGACAGGAGCAACTATGGATCAAATCAAAAGCATTTTAGTTACCGGCGGGTCTGGTAAGATCGGGCGCAATCTGATTCCGGAACTGCTTAAAGCCGGGTATCATCTGCGGGTATTGGAGTTTGAACCGGAGAATCCGCCTTATGACACCAGCAAGGTGGAGGTGGTGCACGGAGAACTTGGTACTCCGGGGCTGGCCGAAAAATTGATCGAAGAGATGGATGCGGTAATCCATCTGGCCAATGTGAAGGAACGCAAAGATCTTTTCATGAAGGCCAATATCCAGGGGACATTCGATCTCCTGGATGCCTGCCGAGCCGCAGGAAAGCAAATCAAACAGTTTATCCAGGCCGGCTCTGATGCCCGCGCCGGAATCTACTACAACCCGCGACCGTATCCGATCGATGAAAATTTTCCGCATTCGGCTTATCCCGGCTATTATGCGTTTTCCAAAGTTCTCGAAGAGACTATGTGTGAGCAATACCGTTATCAATACGGTTTGCCGATCACTGTATTGCGCTTCAGCTGGGTGCATGGCGAAGATGATATCCTTGCCCATGCCACCACCGCCGAACCCGGCTTCGGGGTGCCGGTCTGGGTTGAATTGGCGGTTACCGGCTATCAGAAATCGTATTTTCAAGGCGGCCGCAACGCCGCCTGCTGCATGGTCCATCCCGATGGCAAACCCTGCATGCGTCACATCGTCGCGCTTGAAGATGTAATTCATGGCTGCATGCAGGCAGTAGGAAATCCCGCCGCCATCGGACACGCTTTCGCCATTGCCGGCCCCTCAGCTTTTACCTACGATGTTTTAAGTAAGCACATCAGTGAAAAACTGGGGATCCCGGCAGTTAATTTCGTGAATCCGGAATACCATGATTTTCAGCATAGTTTAAGTAAATCCCGTTCTATTCTGGGTTACAATCCCACTTACGACATTATTAAAATTGTCGATAGTGCGGTAGAATATCGTCAAAAAGGCAATCATCGCTCACTCTGCAAATATCCGGGATAAGCAAATATGAAAAGATTAAAATATGGTATTATCGGTATTGGCTTCTTCGGGGAAAAACATGCCGAGGTTCTGGCTGACATGCCGGAAGTGGAGTTAGTTGCCCTGAGCACCAGGCGTTTTGACCGGCTAAACAATGTTGCGGATAAATTCAATATTCCCAGGCGTTACACTAATTATCTGGATTTACTCAACGACCCGGAAATCGAAGCGGTATCAATAGTGACGCATGTTGACCAGCATGCGGACATGGCGGTGGCGGCCTTGAAGGCCGGGAAGCATGTCTTTTTAGAAAAACCGATGGCTGACAGCGTCGAAAACGGCAGACGCATCGTTGAAGCTGCCAGGGAGGCTAATGGCAAATTTATGACGGGTCATATCTGCCGCTTTGACTCCCGGATGACCGAGGTGAAAAATGCGGTCGAGTCGGGCAGAATCGGCAGAATTGTCTCCATTCACGCCACCAGAAATTTGCCGGTAAATATCGGGGCGGAGGTGTTGGATAAAATCTCTCCGATTGCCGGCGACGGGGTTCATGATACCGATTTAATGCTCTGGCTCACCCAAAGCTCGATCAGTTCAGTTTACGCATTGAGCAGAAATATCCATAACCATAAAAATCCGGACCTGGGCTGGGTGATGTACGAGTTTAAATCGGGGGCAATCGGGGTACTGGAAAGCATTTGGATGTTACCGGCGAACACCCCGTTTAAGATTGACGCCAGAATGGAAATTATCGGCACAGGCGGGGCAATTTACGTCAATG